>CAJODF010000001.1 GCA_905233555.1 uncultured Prevotella sp.
ACTTTCTCTTACCAATAACTAAAAACCTAAAACTATAAATATTACTACTAACCTAAAACAATCTATTAACCTTTTGACGATGCAAAGATATATCTTTTTCGGATAACTTGCAATACTTTTTTGATAATAAGTGTATAAAAGCCCCTCATTCTTGACATAAATCAAGCGATTGTGTGCGGAAACACTAAATATTTACTCATTTTCCTTTGTTTTTTGCAAAACTTGCAGTACCTTTGCGGGCAAAAATAATAAGGTATAAGATATGAAGAAACTTTTAGCAGTTATTATCGTCTTGCTTGTGGCGATTCTCATGGCATTGACTGTGCCAGACAAGCAGAAACACAAGGACGCCATGATGGAGGCCGTCAATGAGTATGTCGAAGAAGAGGCCGTTGATAAGTTGGGTGACAATGTCCTGGCCAAACTGGGCAAGAGTGTTGTGGTGAAGGCTGTCCAGACAGCACTTAACTCGAAACTCAAGGTCGATAACTATTACCTCTTTAATACGACGCACGTGCGCCTGAAGGGGGAAGACCAGATCTTGTCGCTTGGTATGTTTGGTCATGTGTTTACCTTCGACAAGGAAATGCTCCGTGATAAGTTGAACGAGGCGTTGAATGCCAAGGAGGAGGCTGAGAGCGAGAAAGAGGCTGCCAAACAGAGTGCCAAGGAACTGAAACGACTTCAAAAGGAACAGAAGAAACGTGAGAAGGAATTGGCCAAGGAACAGAAGAAGCGTGAGGAAGAGGCTGCCAAGGAAGCCAAACGTCAGGCTAAGGAAGCCAAGCGTAAGGCCAAGGAGGCTGCCAAGGAAGCCAAACGCAGGGCTAAGGAAGCAGCCAATAACTGATGCGGGTACTGATTGTCAACACCAGCGAACGGACGGGTGGGGCTGCTGTGGCCGCCAATCGTCTGATGAAGGCACTTATCAACCATGGTGTCAAGGCCAAGATGTTGGTGCGTGACAAGGAATCAGATTCATTGACCGTCGTCGGCCTCCCGAAATCGCCAATGCTTCATTGGCATTTCCTCTGGGAACGGTTGGTCATTTTCGTCCGGAGCCGTTTTTCACGGAAACATCTCTTTGAGATCGACCTTGCCAACACTGGTTCCGACATTACCGGACTTCCGGAATTCAAGGAGGCTGATGTCATCCATCTGCACTGGATCAATCAGGGTATGCTCTCATTAAGCAACATCCAGAAGATTCTGCGGAGTGGCAAGCCCGTTGTGTGGACCATGCATGACATCTGGCCCGCTACAGCCATCTGTCATCTCACATTGGGATGCAGAAGTTTTACGTCGGCCTGTAAGTCGTGCAGACTGTTGTCAGGCGGCAGTGCCCTTACCCAGAGTGTCTGGCGCAAAAAACAACGGTTGTTTGAAGACGGGGACATCCACTTTGTGGCGTGCAGTCACTGGCTGGAGTCGGAAGCCAAGTCGAGTGCACTGTTGAAGAGACATAAGATCACGAGTATCCCTAACCCGATAGATACACATATATATAATAATAGGTGTAACAAACAAGAGGTTCGCCAACAACTCGGATTGCCTGCTGACAAGAAACTGGTCTTGTTTGTCTCGCAACGGGTGACGAACCCCAACAAGGGTATGGACTATCTTGTTGAGGCTTGTGGGCTGTTAAAGGATATCGATCAGTTGGGTATTGTCATCTTAGGCGGTCATGCGGAGGAAGTGGCAGACCAATTGTCTTTCGAGACCTACCCATTAGGCTATGTCAACGATGAGCACCGTATTGTGGATATCTACAATGCCGTCGATGTCTTTGTCTTACCGTCGTTGTCTGAGAATCTGCCTAACACCATCATGGAGGCCATGGCCTGTGGTGTGCCCTGTGTCGGTTTTAGGGTAGGGGGCATCCCTGAAGAGATCGATCACAAGCAAAACGGCTATGTTGCCGACTACCGCAGTGCAGAGGACTTGGCATGGGGCATCCGCTGGATACTCACCGAGGCCGACTATGAGTCGCTCAGCCGGCATGCTGTCCAGAAGGTAGCCCAAAACTACTCCCAGCAGAGTGTCGCTCTCAAATACCTTGATGTCTATCAGCAGGCGATGGCCTTTAAGCATTACGGCCTATGATCAAGATCACCTACGTCACCATCACCTATCAGGCAGCGAAGGTGTTGCAACGCACCCTCGACAGTGTGTTGCAGCAGGACTATCCTGAGATTACGCACCTGATTATTGATGGTGCCTCGACGGATGGAACGTTGGAGATGGTCAACGACTATATCGAGCGCTCGAATGCAACCGGTAACGGACATAAGGTTTTGCTTATGTCGGAGCCCGACAATGGCATCTACGACGCCATGAACAAGGGCCTCCGCTCCCTCGATGGCGACTATGTCTGTTTCCTCAACGCCGGCGACTTCCTACCCGCCTCCGATATTGCCTCTCGCATCGTCGGAGCAATAGACGGTCAATCTCCCGCCGTTCTATACGGTGATACCGACATCGTCGATGCCGATGGTCATTTCCTCCATCCTCGCCGTCTTTGCCCCCCAGAGCACCTCACATGGAAGTCCTTCCGTCACGGTATGCTTGTCTGCCATCAGGCCTTCTATGCCCGAACCGACTTCGCCATTGCCACTCCCTATAGTCAGAAATACCGCTATTCGGCCGATGTCGATTGGTGCATCCGTATCATGAAGGCAGCCGCCAAGGAGAACGTGCCCCTGCTGAACCTGCACATGGTGGTGGTCAACTATACCGAGGAGGGACAAACAACGCTCCACCACCGCGAGTCGCTCCTTGAGCGCTATCGGGTGATGGAGAGTCATTACGGCCGCCTCAGCACATTCTTCATGCACTGCTGGTTCGTCGTCCGTTCGGTTATTTCACGATGACCTTCTTCTTGTTGACGATGTAGAGACCCTTCGGCAGTTGCTGGAGGTTGCCGTCCGTGCGAACGAGTCGTCCGTCGAGGGTGTAGATCTTATCGTCATTGGCTGCATCGGTGAGGATAGTACTGATACCGGCAACAATACCTTGTAAGGCTCCTGCTTGGTTGTAGTAACCACTGTTTTTGAAGTCGAGGTCTGAAGTCTGCCCACCGTTATTATCGTTGTTGAAGATGATGAAGGTGGGTTGTCCGCTTGGGGTCATCTCTGTGGTGCTATTCGGCTTGTAACTCTTGCCGTCCCAAGTCCATTTCCACACACTTTTATCATTATTCGTTCCCACTTTGGTACAAGTGGCGCCTGGCCAACTGCCTGTAGTATAGTTTTGCGTGTCGTTCCACGCCCAGCATTTTACTGTGGTCCAGGAGGCGGGCGCTTCGAAGAATGCGCAAATCTCACCATCATTCACTTGACAGAAGTCTGGTACCTTGAAGGAACTTTCCTCTTCATCAATGGCCTGAACGGCAGACAAGTCAATACCGTTGCTGACATAGAGTTTGTAGAGAGTGCCTTCTGTGGCTAACTGATAGCCGCTGGTGTCTGTTGTTGCATCGCCCAACAGAAGCATCAAATTACCTTTCTGGCCTTTGACTATGAGTATATAGCCATTGTCTTTGACACCCTTCTCTATGATCTCACTCTGATTGGTGAGCCCTACAGCTTTACGCACGGCTATCAACTTTTTGATGGCTTTCTTGTAGGCCATCCAATGACTGAGCCATACGCAGGGAGTACCAGGCATTGAGAGGATGTAGGCATTGGCAGCCTCTACATTGGCATAGAGGGGACTTTCGCCTTGTCGGCCAGTATCATGATTATCGACAAAAGTCACAGAATAGCGGTCATATCCCTGCTGTGTCGTCAGGTCGGCATCATCGAGTTTGCTCCAATTGCCGCCGTTGGAGAAGGCTTCGTTGATGTTGAATTTCATCGGAAAGTCAAAGGCGGCACTTTGGATTACACCGTCCACTTTGGTTCCCTCAATCCATTGTTTGATGGTACTGAGTTTTTCCCAACACTCCATTACTGAGAACTGAGGACTTGTGACAGTATTGTATAGACCGATATATTCGGGTGCATAGCCTAACACGAAGTCATAGCGGAAACCCGTATAACCCAGGTCATTGAGCAGGAAGTCGAGATAGGCCATCACATTTTTCTGCACATTGGCACTGGTGTGGTCCAAATCGCGTGCACCGCCCCATCCTTTACCTGTATCTATGGCCCCTGTGGGGTTGAAGCCATTGTCTTTCGACTCATCATCCTGACAGATGTCGGCTGCCGTCAACTGATATGTTTCACCTTTCCAGGTCTCTGCGGGGAAATTGAGCCAATTGGCATCCACACTGGCTCGGTGGTTGATGACAATATCTTCAATGATACCAACGTTCTTGGCCTTGAAGGTGTTGATCATACTGCGTAATTCTGCCTCAGTACCAAAAGCACTCTTATGGTCGAACCAATAGACAGGGTGATAACCCATATTATTCTTCAAGTCATTGGCGTATGCAGAGTTAGGTACCCAGATGAGGCTGAAATATTGGGATAATTCGTCAGCCTGACTTTCCAACGTTGTCCAGTTGGAGTCGGCATAACCGTCCCAATAGAATCCCTGCAGCATCACGCCGTTGTAATTTGCAGGCCAGCCTTGGGCTGATACCACAATGGTGGTGATGAAGGCAATAAGTGTGGTGTAAAGTCTTCGCATAATCGTTTCTGTAATTGTGATTGCTGATTTTGAGTAGAAAGCAGGTCGTTCCTCGTTGGGAGGAGCGGCCTGCCTATCGTTACTAGAGTATCTGTTTATTCTACTGTGCAGTAGATGTTGTCAGAGGTCTTACGGGTCGGGTAAAGTTTAATCGTGGTTCCCACAGCCGTGAGATTATCTCCATTTGCTTCTAGGTTGTCAAGGGTCTTGCCGCCGAGGTTGATGGCCCAGTCGGCATTGACACGGAACTTCCAGCCTGCATCTGTGATACCTGCATCTGTTGCCTCGAAGCAGTAGTCGGTAGGATTCCAGGTCATATCGACATCACCACCCCAACTGTTGAAGTCACCGATAATACCCATCTTTTCGACCTTCACGGCATCCAGTGTGCCTGCGGCAAGATTGAGTGTGACATAATAGACACCTTCTCCGGCAGTGGCCTTGAAGTTGCCGCCACCATCTGCAAAGTCGCCGGTGATGCCGCCAGTCATGTGACCGCTGTTGATTTCGGTACCCCAGTCTCCAGGAACTTTCTGGAACTTAAACTCGTTGCCCCATCCGTTCGGGTCAGCACAGTAAAGGAAGCCTGTATAGACACCATCGTAGTTAGGTGACTCTAACTTCTGCTCTGCATTAGCCCAGCCATCGGTGGCACCGATGAAGTAAACGAAGCGTTCGAAACTGAGAGGCTTGATTTCATAAGTCATCTCCTTCATATTGATGGTGACACTGATGAACTTGGCGCCAGCCTCTACCTTGAATGAGCCGTCACCCTGCTTGTCGCGGTCTTCGAGTTGGTTACGACGGCAGAGTGTTCCGTCGGTGCCATTGTTGCCATTACCCTTGGTGGTAGCATACAGCAGATCCCAGGCCCCATCCTCGCCGTTGGCAATGGCATCGCAAGCCTTATCGTCACCGATGGCGAACCAGGTATCACCCTCAGCGGCTGCTGGGAATACGATGGTATAGACAGGTATGTCGATATTGGCCTGATTGAACTTCAGTTCTTTAGTAGAGCAAGAACCAGCCCAGTCATTAGGACCACCGACAATGTAGTAGTTGACAGCTTGACGAACGACCTTATAGGTCAGGTTGTTCATGTCGAGCGTAATCTTGTAGATATTACCCTTGTCACCATTGATGACTGGTGTCTGAACACCCTGATCGTCGCCTTTGTAGACAATGAAGTTCTCAAGTGAGTTGTCGCCATTGACGGCACATCCCATCTCACCGAGATTGACCTCGTCCCAGTTGCCGTTCTCATAATGAGAGCCTTCATAGAACTTGTACCAGGCATCACCGTCTCCAGACAGTGTCACAACAGCGGTATAGACTCCTTCACTCTCCTTTTCCATCCAGATGGGCGTTGCGAGGTCCCAGCCGTTACCTTCGAAGTTACCAAGGATATAATAGCCCTTGGGGTCGATAGCCGGTGTAGGCTTGGCGGTGAACGTACCCGTTGTCTGTCCCTTGACATCTGTTGTCACAGCATCACCATTGGTGAGAATCAGTGAAACGGTTGACTCCACATCGAGTGTGCGTGCAATGGAAGCGCGGGAGTTGAACTGCTTTTGTATCAATTCGTTCAAGGCTGTGGCAGATACCACGATGTTACCCTTGTCGACAGAGGCATTGATGGGCTCACCATTGATCGTCAGGCTCGTCACAACAAAGTCTGCCACCTTCTCACTGGAAGCATTGAGTGCCACCAACTTGACATTGTCATCACGTACAGGCATCACGATGTTGGCATTCTCACCAGCCACGATGGTGACACCATATTTCTCGGCAGGATTCTCGGCAGGATTCGTCTGAGGACTTGCCCAGTCCGTGTAGTCGCCTGTGCAGCCGGCGAGCACAAGGCCCACCAACGCTGCAACGCTATATTGAAATATCTTTTTCATAATTCTGTTACCTTTTATTTGTTATTTTACTTCACCAGTCATATAGTCGAAGTCTACATAGAGTTTCTGACCGGCAGATACACTTACAGAGTAGTCTGCACCAACGTTCTCTGCCCAGTTGCTTGGGATATCGACAGTACGCCAATAGACATTGCCCTTGTAGAGTGTGAACTCCGTGCGCCACCAGTCGAAGCCTGGTACCTTTACATAGGCACGCAACTCACCAGCACCTGTAAATGCGGGAGACTCCCAAATGCTGTTGTCAGCAGGTGTGGTAAACAATGTAGCACCTTCAGTCCAGTCACCGCCTGTGCATGCACCGATGATACCGGCCACGCCTGGTTCTACCTTCAAGGTGAACTGCTGGGCGTTGTCAACGATATCGCAGGTGAAGTGGAGCACATACCAGCCGCCGTTGGCCACCTTGATGTTGCTCATGTCGCCCTCACTGATACCAGCACCGGCATTGTCCTCAAGGTTCTTGATGCGGTCGTATCCACGCCAGTCACCATTCTCAAGGCCCCACTTGAACTCACCGCCTGCGGGAACATAGATCATGGTGAAGAACTCACCGGAGAGTCCATAGACTGGTGTCAGTGGCTTCCAACTGTTCCAGGCCTCCTGAATAGAAGAGCCAACGACAAAGATCTGTGTCGGCAATGTGGCAGGTGGCGTGATGTAGGTTACCAGCACGCTGGGCAGGGTGATGATGTTTGAGAAAGACTCACCAGTGCCTGTTGCATCCATGATCGCACGAAGGCGGATGGATACCTGACGGGGTACTGACTGGAACGCTGCATCGGGATTAGCCTCCTTGAAGAGGTCTACGATGGCATCGTTGAGTTCGCTTGCGGGAACGGCAATGTTCGATGCATCGGTAGAGGTTGAGATCAGTTCCTTGAAGGCTCCTGTAGCGAAGTCGCCTTCGGCAAGGGCCACCTGTGTGAAGTAACGGGTCACATAGGGAATGCCGCCATAGTTTGGCTGATTGCATGTCAGTACGACATTATCAGCATTGATCAGGTCGTATGTGTTGTTGACCGCATTGCCCGGCATGTTCAGCGTGAATGGTGTGCTGGCCTGACTCAGGTCGAGTGTCGGATTGCTGTCGCGGTCTTCTTCGCAGGATGTCAGCATCAGCGGCAGAACCAGTGCGGACAGCAATATGGCTTTAAATATATGTTTCATAACTATTGTCATTTTTAAATCGTTCATAAAATTAATAGCCAGCATTCTGAGTCATGTTCGGGTTGTTGCTGACATCGGTAGCAGGGATGGGATAGACGTTGAAGCGCTTATCGACGGATGTGCCAGTAAAGATACCACCCTTGAAGTCCCATATGTACTTGCTTCCTGTGAAGAGGCCGAAACGAACCAAGTCACTACGACGGCGACCTTCCATATAGAACTCACGGCACCACTCGTCAATCAGCGTATTCATATTGATTGAAGTAATCGGTGTAGCGTGTGCACGATTACGGAGCACGTTCACATCCTCGATAGCCTGTGCATCATTGCCACCCAGACGATACTGAGCCTCTGCACGGGTCATATACATCTCTGCCAGACGGAACAGGGGGATGTCGGTATCAGAGAAAGTAGCATCGCTCGGTGAGGTGTTGTCTGAACGACGGTTCTGCCATTTCACAATTGACAGACCGTTGAGGAAACCTGTAATCTGCTTGGTGGTCAGGGTACGGATACCACCGCCTACACCAGCATAGAACATGGCGCGGTCATCACCAGCGGCAGCGATAATCTTCGCTGTAGAACCACCCAGTACCTCATCGGCTGCAATGACTTCTGCTTCAGTACTAACACTGTGTGACTGTACATAGTCCTCGTAAGCATCTTTGTCAGCCATCGGGACCTTGGATAGGTCGCTGAAGAATTTCTGTACCAGTGCCTGGCGGGCGAAATTACAACTCCAGTAGGAGGAGATGGCGCTGTAAGGCATGCCTGTAACACGCATCGAACTGACCAGATAGGTAGAACCAGAATATTCCTCGGTTTTCTTGCCATCTTGGCGGATGGGGAAGATGATTTCCTTCATGGCCTGCTGGTTCACGTCATTGTCGCCCATGAACACCTGCTCATAGCCGGTATAGCCGTTGGCATTTGTGGCTGTGGAGATGGCGTACTTGCCGCTGTTGATAACCTTCGTGCAGTAATCGATGGCTTTCTGGTAATCCTTAGTTGCACCGTCGGTATAAATTTCAGAGTTAAGAGCTAGACGGGCATGAAGAGCGTAAGCAGCACCTTGGTCAGCGCGACCGAAGTTGGTAGTGTTGTTATAATCACCAATGGGTGCCAGCAGACCTTCAATCTCTGTGAGTTCCTGGTCAATCCAGTCATAGAGTTCCTTTCCACCTTTCTCAACAGGCAGGATGCTGGGGTCGTATTCCAACTTAAACGGAGCCTTGTGGTAAAGGTCGAGGTAATAATAGAAGTGGAGGGCGCGGAGGAAGCGTACCTCAGCCAAATAGTGAGGCCATTCACCTTCGGTACGGTCGGCATTGTCTGTCAGGAAGGAGTTAAAGAGGGTGATGTCGAAGGCCAGACGCATGTAGGCCCAGCGGGCACGCTTACTATCTTTACTCCAGGCGATGTTGGTAATGGCGGGGATGTCATCATCGTTCTGCCAAGCCCAGATACACTCGTCGGAGCAGAGGGTCTCCAGATTGAAGATGGTACGGTAGAAACCGCTCTCTCCTTCATCATCACTGATATCACCCTTTCCGGCAGGACCAGCCTGACCAGTGACGGCCAGTGTGGCATATTGTTTTGCTAACAGTTCAATAGGGTCAGCGGTCGTTGACGACTGAGGATCCACGGAAGTGATGTTCAGTTCGTCAGAGCAAGCGGTGAGGCCTGCAAGCATCAGACCGGCAACGGCTGTTTTGATCATTATCTTTTTCATAATCTCTGTTCCTTATTAAATTAGAAGTTAAGATTGAGTCCGAGTTGTACGCTCAGAGGACGTGGGTAAGGATTAGAGTCGATACCAGAGGATACCTCCGGATCGATACCCTTGTACTTAGTGATGATGAACGGGTTCTGCACAGTTGCAAATATACGTCCGTTCAGATAGTTGTCATACGACTTGAAAGAGTAACCGAGCGTGATGTTCGTACACTTCAGATAGGAAGCGTTGCGGACGAAATAGTCACTCTTATAGTTCTCGTTAGAATAGGTGTTGGCTGCGGCGGTCCATCCCAGTGCAACAGCCTCAGGGCTGGTATTGCGCCATGCGCTGTTGGCGAATAGGCCGGGACCTACGTTGGCATTACGTGAAAGGAAGTCGTAATAGACATAGTTGCCGAGAGAGGCATGGAAAGCAGCACTCAGGTCCCAGTTCTTGTAGATGAACTTGGTGGTGGCACCCATGATGACATCTGCAGCAGGGCTCTTGTAATAGTAGCCGTCGTCAGAGTTGATCTGTCCGTCAGCATTACGGTCAACAAATACGCCCTCCAACGGATTGCCGTTTTCGTCATATACCTGCTGATATACGAAGAAGGAGTTGATGGGCTCGCCTACTTTGTGACGCTGGATCTTGGTGTTGTTACCACGGGAGATACTGCCTCCGGCTGTAACGTAGTCCACGCTACCGGTGTTCAATTCGGTAATCTCATTGTGGTTCCAGCCTACGTTATAAGTCAACTGCCAAGTGAAATCGTTTGTGACGATGGGCTTTACATCGAAAGCCAACTCAAGACCGTAGTTCTTCAGCGATCCGATATTGCGGAGTTGCTGATCACCGAAGTTGGTTCCTGCGGGAATGTCAACAGTAGCCAACAGGTCTTTTGTCTCACGGAGATAAGCGTCGAGGTTGATGCCAAAACGTCCGTTCAGAACCGTCAGGTCGAGACCGGCATTGTAAGTAGTAGTCTTCTCCCAAGTCAGTTCTGGATTATAGTTGTTCGGGCGGGTAGTATAATAATAGGTATCACCAAAGGGATACTGTGCATACATGTTACCGCGTACATAAAGTGGCAGATAGTAGAAGTCGTCGATACCGTTCTGCTGACCGGTCTTACCCCAGCCCAGACGGAGTTTCAGTTCATCGAGCCAGTTGGCATTCTTCAGGAAAGGCTCATTGTTGATCTTCCATGCGAGGGCCACAGAGGGGAAATAACCCCATTTCTTACCTTTAGCAAAGCGTGAGGAACCGTCGGCACGGAAAGTGGCTGTCAACATATAGCGGTCAAGCAGATTGTAGTTCAGACGACCGAAATAAGAGAGCAGTGAGTTGTGGGATGCCCACTCTGACTCTGAACGGAGCCTTGGGTTGTTGGCATTGCCGTTATAAGGGTCAGTACCCTGTCCCACGTCATAGCCATTTCGGTGATAGTGACTCTGCTCGGCACCAGCCATGATATCGATGTTGTGTATGCCGATTTCCTTGATATACTGGGCATAGGCACTGCCTACGATGTTGTACTTCCAGTAGTTAGTGATGCCTTCCCATCCGAAATAGTTGGCTCCATAAGACTCGTGAGCACTCCAGTCATCCTGATGAGAGTCGGTATATTGTGCACCGAGGTTAGCGTGGATGTGAAGATCCTCCAGGAACGGAAGGATATAGTCTGCCTCAATATTGCCTGAATAGTCGTATGCACGAGCCTTACAGGTGACTAATTCCAAAAGCGCTACAGGGTTTTGGGGAGCATTTGAGTTTGTGGTTCTTGTCCATGTCGGGTCTGAAATGGCGTCTGATGCGCCTTGCAGCGTCTGATAGAAACCGCCTGTGAAACGACTGTCAGGACCTTCAATGTAGACGGGCTGGGTAGGATCCATAGCGAGAGCACTACCGATAGCGCCACCGGAATCAACATAATTATTCTTCTCATACATGAACTTCGTCGTGATGTTCAGTTTCAGTTTGTCATTCAACAGACTGGGAGCCAGATTCAGTCCGACGTTGGCACGGTTCATTTTTGATTCCTTGATGATACCCTTTGCAGTGTTCACACCAACAGAGAAACGATAGGGCATGTTCTTGAGACCACCGGAAACAGAGATGGTGTGCTGGGTGCTTATGGCAGTGCGGAAGATTTCATCCTGCCAATCCGTATCAGCATTGCCGAGCAGGCTGGCGTCCAGTCCGTCGATACTGGAAATCAACTTCTTGTATCCAGCAGCATCAAGTACATCATATTTCTTGGCAATCGTAGAAATGGTGACGTCACCATTGTAACCGATCTTGGGGGCTGTGCCGCCTTTGCCCTTCTTCGTGGTGATGATGATGACACCATTTGAGGCACGGCTACCATAGATAGCAGTGGCAGAAGCATCTTTCAACACCGTGAAGTTCTCAATGTCGTTCGGGTTGACCATAGCAAGGATGTTGGTCATACCTTTGGCCGTATTGTTGTCTATCACAAGACCGTCGATAACGTACAAGGGGTCGTTGGAAGCGTTCAGTGAGGCACCACCGCGAATACGGATTTGTGCACCTGCACCCGGCGCACCGCCACTGGTAATAACATCAACACCTGCCACCTTACCGACGAGCATGTCGCTGGCGTTGTTGGTAATACCCTTTGACATTTCATCGGGCTTCATAGAGGTTACTGAACCGGTCAGGTCAGATTTCTTGGCGCGACCGTAACCGATGACCACCACGTCGTTCAGGACGGTCTGGTCGTCTTGTAACGTTACTTCAATAGTCGGCGCAGCCTTCACCGTTGCGGTCTGGTAACCGATGAACGAGATGGTGATGTCTGCACCCTGGTTTGCCTGCAGCGCGAAATTACCTTCGAAATCAGTCACGGTTGCGGTCTGTGTACCGACAACGCGGACAGTTGCGCCGATAACATCTTCGCCTGTAGCATCTTTCACATGGCCTCTGACGTCAATTTGCGCAAAGGCACCTACCGATAGGAACAAGCCTAACAAAAGGCCGAGCATCCTAAGCGGTGCTTCATCATTACATTTAATTAGAGTTAATTATTATACTTTTTATTCGTTTTGTTTGCAATTAGGCATTCTTTCACGGTGCAAAATTATAAATCTTTCGCCTACCTTATACTTTTTTTTAATTAAAATCGTTATTAGGATAATGCAAACGTTTGCATTGACATACATCAACTTAATGAATGAATAGTGAATAGCGAAAAGTGAAAAGTAGTAACTTTGCACCAGAAACTAAAAAACGTAATGGATAAGAACGCCCCAATGACCATGAAGGATATCGCCCGGGAATTAGGAATTTCCGTGGCGACAGTATCTCGTGCATTGAAGGATTCGCCCCGAATCAGTGAGGAAAGACGTAAGTCGATCCAGGCGTTTGCACGTGAACATAATTTCTATCCCAATGCCATTGGCGAGGCCCTGCGTCACAGTCGGGTGATGCCTATCCGTGTCATCGGTGTCATCGTGCCGGAATTTACGCATTATTATTTCTCTTCCATCCTGACGGGTATCGAGGAGGCTGCTTCCGCGCGCGGGTATAATATTATGGTGGCGCTGAGCGATGAGAAATATGAGCGCGAGGCCCGTATCTGTGATAATTTCCATCGCAGCAAGGTTTGTGGAGTCATCGTGTCGCAGGCAAAGGACACACGTAATTACGACCATTATCAGAAACTCATCGATGCCGGTATTCCTCTGGTGTTCTACGACCGTATCTGTACGGGGGTGAATGCCAGTCGGGTAGTGGTTGACGACTATATGGGGGCCTATAATGCCGTGACGCATCTGATAGAGTCTGGATGCCAGCGTATCGCCTTTTACGGCAGTCCCATGCAGTTGGAGATTTCCAAGAACCGCTATAATGGCTATAAGGATGCCCTCCTGAAACACGGACTGGCAGTGGATGAGCAGATTGTACGGGTCTGTGACAACCGTGGGGATGCCGAGACCATCACCCCAGAGATCCTGGCGTTGGATCATCGTCCTGATGCTTTCTTTGCTGTGAACGACGATACGGCCATTGGAATTCTCTATACCGTGAAGCGGGCAGGGTTCAAGGTGCCTGATGATATCTCTATCTGTGGTTTTACCAATGGTCAACGTGCTATTGCCTGCGACCCGATGCTCACCACTGTTGAACAACGTGGACGCATGGTGGGAGAGGAAGCTGCAGAGATTCTGATGGATAAGGTGGAAGGTCTGTCACCCATCGAGAAAATCGAGAAGCGCGTGGTTCGTACCCGTCTTATCATCCGTGGAACAACGAAGTAAAGGTGAAAAAGTAAAAAGGTAAAAAAGTAAAAATATGAAACAGAAGCCGGATTTAAGTTTTTGGAAGTTATGGAATCTGAGTTTCGGATTCTTTGGCGTACAGATTGCCTACGCCTTACAGAGTGCAAACATCTCTCGTATATTCGCTACGTTGGGTGCAGATCCGCACAATCTTAGTTATTTCTGGATCCTGCCCCCGTTGATGGGTATCTTAGTGCAACCGATTGTCGGAACACTGAGTGACAAGACCTGGACCCGTTTCGGACGTCGTATTCCCTATCTGTTCGTAGGTGCTGCAGCGGCTGTACTGGTCATGTGTCTGTTGCCGAATGCCGGTTCGTTAGGTCTGACTATCAGTGCCGCCATGATCTTCGGACTCATTGCCTTGATGTTCCTTGATACGAGCATCAATATGGCTATGCAACCATTTAAGATGCTGGTGGGGGATATGGTCAACGAGAAGCAGAAGGCCAAGGCCTACAGTATCCAGTCCTTCCTCTGCAATGCCGGTAGCGTGATGGGGTATGTGTTCCCGTTTGTCTTTACGTTTATTGGTATCAGTAATGTGGCCGAGAAGGGTGTTGTGCCAGATTCGGTCATCTGGTCGTTCTATATCGGTGCCGCCATTCTGATCCTTTGCGTCCTCTATACTACGTCGAAGGTCCGGGAGTGGAATCCGCAGGAGTATGCGGAGTATAATCCTGTTTCTGAAGAGAAGAAGGATAGTGCCAACTGGATTACGCTTCTGAAAAATGCACCCTCCACGTTCTGGAAAGTCGGTCTGGTGCAGTTCTTCAGTTGGGCAGCCATGCTTTATATGTGGAACTACACGACAGGCGCCATTGCCGAGGTAGTGTGGAATACGACCGATCCTGCCAGCGAGGCGTTCCAGGAGGCTGGCAATTGGGTAGGCATCCTCTTTGCCGTACAGGCGGTGGGCTCTGTCATCTGGGCTGCTCTGCTCCCGCAGTTCAAGAACACGAAACTGGCTTATTCCCTGAGTCTGGTGATTGGTGCCATCGGCTTTGTGATGGTGCCTTATATCCATGACCAGTACTTGCAGTTTGTGCCCTTCCTGATGATAGGCTGTGCTTGGGCTGCCATGTTGGCCATGCCTTTCACCTTTGTGACGAATGCTCTGCAGGGCTATGGTCACATGGGTGCCTATCTGGGACTGTTTAACGGTACCATCTGCATCCCGCAGATCGTGGCTGCCATCTGTGGCGGAGCCATCCTCTCGCTTGTTGGTCACCATCAGTCTACGATGATGATTGTGGCAGGCGTCAGTTTCCTCATCGCCTCAGCATGCGTATTTGTTATTAAGGTGAAGAAGTGATATGGACCAGAGTGTGTTTTTCGAGGTTTGTGGTTGGGTGGCCAGCATCACGATGATTCTGGGTTATCTGCCACAGGCCATCCATACTATCCGCACACGTGATACTGACGGCATTGCATTGCCAACTTTCCTGATGATGGCTATTGGTGGCTTATGTTTTATGCTGCAGGGCATTCTGCATAAACCCGACATACTTTGGGCATTGTTCCTTACCAATCTCATCACGACCTCATGCAGTCTGATTGTGTTCGGCATCAAGATATACAACGACTATTTCAAGAAAAAATGATGCCTTGAATGGATCTGTTTGCATGCTTTGGGTGCAAACGTTTGCATTGATAAATATCAATAATCCCGTCGGTTGTGCAAACACCGACGGGATATATTTTGTAATTTTGCGACAAAGAACAATAAAAATTACAGTCTATGAAGTTACAATTCAATCTTGAATACCAGACTACCTTTGGTGAAGAACTGGTATTGAGCGTTATCCACGAGGAAGGTAAATCCTCAGTAAAGTTAGAGCAGTATAAGATGTCCACACTCGACGGTCTTCATTGGACTTGCGAACTGAGCAAGTCGGTGAAAGCATGCTCTTACATGGATTATTTTTATAGTGTGTATCGTGGTGATGAACAGACACGCCATGAGTGGTCCGTCGTGCCTCATCGCTTGGAGTTCGCTGCCATCAGAGGCATCCGCTATACCGTCTATGACCACTGGATCGACATCCCCGAGGACAGTTATATGTACTCTTCGGCCTTTACGGATTGTGTGTCGGCCCGTCATCGTAAGATGAGTGAACAGGAGGAGTATGGCAAGACCATCCGCATCAAGGTTCGTGCCCCGGAGTTGCGAGGTTATCAGCGTCTGACAATTGTCGGCGGTGGTGCTGCACTCGGTAACTGGGAGACCAAGCATGCACTCCCCATGTATGAGCATGAGAGCAACGAATGGGTGGTCAGCCTCGATGCCGACAAGTTGCCACAGACGTTCGAGTTCAAGTTCGTGGCGATGTCCGAAGGCAAGGATACGGCTCCCGTCTGGGAGAATGGTGGAAACCGCACTATCTGCAGGCCGGAGATGGAAGTGGGTGAAGTGGTGGTCTATGAACTGTCGCAGGCTTTCTTCCCCGTCTATCCCTGGAAGGGTGCCGGTACCGTTATACCCATCTTCTCTCTCCGTAGTGAGGGGAGTTTCGGTGTGGGTGACTTCGGTGACCTGAAGATGATGATCGACTGGTGCGACAAGACCAAGCAACGTGTGCTACAGGTGTTGCCCATCAACGATACCATCAACACCAAGACGTGGCAGGATAGTTATCCCTACAATGCCATCAGTATCTATGCCCTTCATCCGCAATATACGGACTTCCGTCAGTTGCCGCCACTGAAGGATGAACAGAAGAGGAAGGCATTTGAAGAGGTCCGTCAGGAACTGAATGCCTTGCCGCAGATTGACTATGAGAAGATGATCACGGCAAAGATGAACTATCTCAACGAACTGTTCACTCAGGAGTGGGCTACCGTCAGGAAACGTGCCTCCTATAAGCAGTTCTTCGAGCAGAACAAAGACTGGCTGGTGCCTTATGCCGCCTATTGTTTCTACCGTGATCAGTATGGCACTGCCGACTATACCCAATGGCCCAAGGAGGCAACGGTACAGAATACCCAGAAGCCGAGTTTCAAGGGAAAGAAAACGTTGGAGTTCTGGTATTTCGTGCAGTATAACCTCGATGCCCAGATGCATGAGGCGCATGCCCATGCACGTGCACATCGCGTGATTCTGAAAGGTGACATCCCCATCGGTATCAGTCGTGAGGGCGTCGAGGCTTGGGTAGAACCGAAATACTTCAACCTCAATGGACAGGCTGGTGCACCGCCCGATCCTTTCTCTGCTGATGGTCAGAACTGGGGCTTCCCCACCTACAACTGGGATGAAATGCTCAAGGACGGCTGTTCGTGGTGGGTGCGTCGTTTCCGTAAGATGGCGCAGTACTTCGATGCCTATCGTATCGACCATGTACTCGGTTTCTTCCGTATCTGGGAGATTCCCGTACCTTATAAGTCTGGACTGATGGGACAGTTCTCACCGGCCCTCGGCATGAGCCGTGAGGAGATTGAGGCCTACGGTGTGCAATTTAACGACGGACTATTCCTCGTTGACCATAAGCGCAATGACCGCTGGCATCCACGTATCGCCGTACAGTATCAGGAGGCTTACGAACAACTTAGTGAGGAGCAGAAAACGAACTTCAACCGTCTTTACAATGACTACTTCTACCGTCGTAACAACCAGTTCTGGTACACCGAGGCGATGAAGAAACTGCCGCGTCTGATCCAGGCTACACGGATGCTTGTCTGTGCCGAAGACCTTGGTATGGTACCCGATTGTGTACCCTGGGTAATCAACGAACTGCGTATCCTCTCCTTAGAGATCCAGTCGATGCCGAAGGACCCGAACATCCGTTTTGGTAAACTGTCGCATAACCCGTATCGCAGTGTGGATACTATCTCCACACACGACATGCCTACACTGCGTCAGTGGTGGGACGAGGACGAGGAGCGCTCACAGAGTTATTACAATACGACCCTGCGTCGCGGTGGAGAGGCACCACGTCCGTTGCCGGGATGGCTGGCAAAGGATATCGTGAGCCGTCATCTCACATCGCCTTCCATGCTCTGTCTGCTGTCCTTCCAGGACTGGCTGAGTATCGACGAGAAACTGCGTCTGCCTGATGTGAACGGAGAGCGCATCAATATCCCCGCTAATCCCCGCCATTACTGGCGTTATCGCATGCATCTCACCATCGAGCAACTCTTGACTGCTGATGCTTTGAACAATGAAATCAGCACCCTTATCGTCCAAAGCGGACGAAAATAATGCATAATTAATAATGCATAATATTAAATGTTGAGAAAATGAAATGTAGAAGATTTAGCGTAGCCCTATTATGCATTATGCATTATGCATTGTGCATTGGTATGAGCGTGACATCGCCGAATGGCAACATTGAACTGAAGTTCTCTGTAGATGCGACGGGTCGTCCCGTTTATGAGATGACCTATAAAGGAAAAGCCGTTATCAAGCCCTCTTTCCTCGGTTTGGAACTGGCTAAGGACAAGCATGCCTCAATGGGGTTGAACGAGAACGACCTGATGGATGGCTTTTCCATTACGAAGGAAGAGACCTCAACCTTCGATGAGACTTGGAAACCTGTCTGGGGTGAGACAGCCACCATCCGCAACCACTACAATGAGTTGGCTGTCACACTGGCCAAGGTATTTGACATACCGAAATATACGGGCGATGGTACTGCACCGGGTACGTTCCTGGAACCTCATCAGCGCCAGATTATCATCCGTTTCCGCGTCTATGACGATGGTATCGGTTTCCGTTATGAGTTCCCACAGCAAGAGGATCTGAACTACTTCCTCATCAAGGAAGAACATTCAGAGTTCAGCATGGCAGGTGACCATACCGCTTGGTGGCTTCCCGGCGACTATGATACGCAGGAGCAGATGACACAGGAGACGAAACTCTCCGAGATCCGCGGTCGTATGCGGGAGGCTGTGAACTGGAGTAACAGTTCGGTGGCAGTCTTCTCACCGACGGGTGTGCAGACCTCCCTCCAGATGAAGAGCGACGACGGCTTGTATATCAATATCCACGAGGCTGCCTGTGCCGACTATGCCACGATGCACCTCGAACTGGTGGATGCCGAGACGAAGGAACTTACCACACAACTCGGTGGGGGCAGCAATGCTTATACGCCCAATCCCAAGCACTCACCCTATCCGCTGCCTCAGCCCTTCACTTTCGTGAGTCACCTCACACCCGATGCCACTGGTCTGAAGGGTGCCATGCAGACACCTTGTGAGACGCCTTGGCGTACGGTGATGGTCAGCGACGATGCCCGTGACATGCTCTCCAACAATCTGATCCTCAACCTCAATGAACCCTGTAAACTGGAGGATACCTCATGGATCCATCCCACGAAATACTGTGGTGTGTGGTGGGAGATGATTGTGGGTCGTGGTTCTTGGCACTACACCAATGACTATCCCTCTATTCACCTGGATCAGATCGATTGGACTAAGGTAAAGCCCAACAGCACCCATAAAGCCAACAATGAGAACGTGAAGCGTTACATCGACTTCGCTGCCAAGAACGGATTGGATGAGGTGCTCGTGGAAGGCTGGAACGTGGGCTGGGAGGACTGGGCCAACATGTGGAAACGCGATGTCTTCGATTTCGTGACACCTTATCCTGATTTCGACATCAAGATGCTCACCGACTATGCGCACTCGAAGGGTGTGAAGATCCTGATGCACCACGAGACCTCCAGTTCTACCCAGAACTACGAACGTCATCTGGAGGATGCCTTCAACCTGATGAACAAATACGGCTATGATGCCGTGAAGACGGGTTATGTAGGTGATATCATACCCCGTGGTGACCACCACTACTCGCAGTCGATGAATAACCACTATCTCTACGTGGTGAAAGAGGCTGCCAAGCACCATATCATGGTCAATGCCCACGAGGCGACGCGTCCCACGGGTCTCTGTCGCACCTATCCGAACCTCGTGGGTAATGAGAGTGCCCGTGGTACGGAGTACGAGGCCTTCGGTGGTTCGAATCCCGACCATACCTGTATCCTGCCCTTTACCCGCTTGCAGGGTGGTCCGATGGACTACACACCTGGCATCTTCGTCACAAAACTCTCCGAGTGGAGTAACAACACTTCCTGGGCTCGTATCACCATCGCAGGGTCTCTGGCACTCTATTTGACGATGTATTCGCCCCTTCAGATGGCTGCCGACCTGCCCGAAAACTACGAGAAGTTCGATGATGCCTTCCAGTTTATCCGCGACGTGGCCTGCGACTGGGACGACTCGCGTTATCTCGAGGCTGAACCGGGTGACTATATCACTGTGGCTCGTAAGGCCAAGGGTACCGACAACTGGTTTATTGGTGGCAAGTGCGACGAGAACGGACATGAGAGTGTCATCAAACTCGACTTCCTCGACAAGGGCCGTCAGTACGACTGCACCATCTATGCAGATGCCAAGGATGCCCACTACGAGACTAATCCGCAGGCTTACACCATCACCAAGAAGACGGTGAAGGCCGGTCAGACACTCAAACTCACCGAGGCTCCCGGCGGTGGCTTCGCCGTCTCATTAATAGCGAGAAATGAAAAGTGAAAAGTGAATAGTGAAAAGTGAATGGAAAAGAGATTATTGACTAAGATATTGAGAGAGGTAAGGTGTTTTTTACCTTTTTACCTTCTTATTTTCTTACCTTTACCAGCCCTGGCAGATGAGTCAGTAGATCTAGATGCCCTTTATCAGCAAATAGATGATGCCATCAGTCAGTCACCCGCATACGTTGCTGGACGTGAGCGTCAGATTGCTGATTGGCGGAACCGCCTGAATAAGGAGAAAGATGTGGAGAAGAAGGTACAGTTTGCCGAAGAACTCTTCCGACTCTATGAGCCTTATAGAAATGACTCGGCTCTCCATTATGCTGAGGTATGCATCAGTCTTGCTGATTCGCTCCGTCGCCCTGATCTCGTTGGACGGTTTCGTTCGATGCTGGCTTATCAGTGCTCGAATGCTGATATGTACACGGAGTCAATAGAAGAACTCCGTGCCGTCAACAAGTCTGTTCTCGACAGTATAGGACTGGTCGATTATTACCATGCGTGGATGCATGTCTATGGGGAGATAGGATCCTATACCCAGCGCAATGACGTGCGACTCAAGTCTTTTAGTCAGCAGGATGCTTACCGCGATTCCGTCCTGACTGTGGCGGATGAGGACAGCGAGGAATGGATCCATCTGAAAGTGGATATCCTCTGCGCCCGACAACTCTATCAGGACGCTTTGGAACTCAGCAGTAAATGGCTCCAGAAAGTGACTGATGGTACGCATGAGAGTGCATACGCTGCCTTCTACCGCTCTATGATCTATGACAGACTCAAGAACCACGATCAGACCTGCTATTGGATGGGCAAGTCGGCTCTTGATGATATCAAGTGTGCGGTGATGAATCAGGCTTCGTTGCTCTTCCTGGCTGAACGTCTTGCTGAGGATGGTGACATCAGTCGTGCCTACCGTTATGCCGAGTTTGCCAAGGATTGTAACCTGACCTTCTGTCCTCGTTTGCGGGCCTATCAGGTTAATTCTGTCGTCAATGTGATTGAGAAGTACAATCAGGCGAGCCGGGCCCAAGTAAACAGAATCCTCATCATCGCTTCCATCGCGATAATCCTGCTCATGATAGCTTTGATATTCGCTTTCTTCCGATTAAAACGTTCCTTTTTTATCATGATGGTGTCAATGACTGCAATCGTCGTTCAATCACAAGATTTCCGTTTCGACGAAGTGACCTATACCCCAGAGGCTACCACCTTCAAACTCTTTGCCCCTGACAACGCAAAGAAGGTGACAGTCCGTATCTATAAGAAAGGTATGGACGGGAAGGCGGCTAAGACCGTCAAGATGACCCGTACTGCCCCCGAACAGTGGACGGCTACGGTGAAGGGTGACCTCATGGGACAGTTCTATACCTTCGACGTGGGCAAGGGCGAATGTCCGGGGGTGTTTGCCAAGGCTGTCGGTGTGAATGGCAAGCGAGGCGCTATCATCGATATGGCTAAAACGAACCCGACGGGGTGGGAGAGCGACAGCCGTCCTGTGATGAAGTCGCCCACCGACCTCGTGGTCTATGAGATGCACCATCGCGACTTCTCCATTGCCCGCAAGGATGCGAAGTACCCGGGCAAATTCCTGGCCCTTACCGAACCTTGGGCCATCGATCATCTGAAGTCATTAGGCGTGAATGCCATCCATATCCTGCCCAGTTACGATTACGGTTCTGTGGATGAAACGCGCCTCAGCGACAATAAATACAACTGGGGCTATGACCCTGTGAACTATAATGTGCCGGAGGGTGGTTATTCCACCGATCCCTATCAGCCGGAAGTGCGCATCCGTGAGTTCAAGCAGATGGTGCAGACGCTCCACAAGGCGGGTATCCGTGTGATTCTCGATGTGGTCTATAACCATACTTACGACATCGAGCACTCCAACTTCCAGCGCACCTATCCCGATTATTATTATAGGAAGAATGCCGACGGCACTTACTCCAATGGCTCTGGCTGTGGTAATGAGACCGCGAGCGAAAAACCGATGATGCGACAGTTCATGATCGAGAGCGTAAAGTACTGGATCAACGAATACCATATTGACGGTCTCCGCTTCGATCTGATGGGCTGCCATGATATCGAGACAATGAACCTGATCCGTCAGGCGGTCGATGAGATTGATCCTTCTATCTTCATCTATGGTGAGGGATGGAGTGCCGGCTCGTGTGCCTATCCGCAGGAACAACTCGGCATGAAGGCCAATATCCCGCAGATGCCTCGTATTGCTGCTTTCAGCGACGAGATCCGTGATGCCCTCCGAGGCCCCTTCGACGATGACACAAAGGCTGGTTGGCTCGGTGGTAAACCAGAGAAAGAGAGTCTGAAGTTCGGTATTGTCGGTGCCATTGCCCACCCGCAGGTGGATATGACGAAGGTGAATTACGCCAAGGCACCTTGGGCCACCGAACCTACTCAGATGATGTCCTATGTGTCCTGCCATGACGATATGTGTCTGGTGGATCGTCTCCAAGCCAGCATTCCCGGCATCAGTACAGCAGAACTTATCCGTCTCGACCTGTTGGCACAGACGGCTGTCTTTACCTCACAGGGTGTACCCTTCATGCTCAGTGGTGAAGAACTGCTCCGTACCAAACTGGGTGTGCATAACAGTTTTGAGTCGCCTGACAGTATCAACCACCTCGACTGGTCCAACAAACAGAAATATCCGCAGGTGTTCGACTACTACAAGAACCTGATTGCCCTCCGCCAGCATCATCCGGCCTTCCGACTCGGCAATGCCGACTTGGTCAGGAAGCATCTGGAATTTCTGGATACGTCGGATAAGATCGTGGCCTTCCGCCTGAAGAATTATGCGGGACGGGACGATTGGCGGAACATCATCGTCATCCTCAATGCCAATAAGGCCGATACGGAGGTAGCTATCCCCAAGGGTACCTACACCATTGTCTGTTGTGACGGGGTCATCAACGAAAACGGCCTCGGCACCCTTCAGGGCGACAGGGTCGTGGTCGATGCTCAGTCTGCGCTCATCCTACACGACTAATAGCAAAAAAAATGAGACTGAAAGTATTTCTCGCAACACTTGTGGGCTGTCTGATCTCAATGACATCCCCAGCAGAAAACGTCCGTGAGACGGTCTGCCTCGATAAGGGGTGGAAGTTTGCCATGGGCCATGCCACCGATCCGCAAAAGGATTTCGGTTGTGGCACAGAGTACTTCAACTACCTGACGAAGGCCAACTCCATCCACAACGAAGGGCCGTACGCTGCAAAATTCGACGACTCTGCATGGCAGGAGATACAGATACCGCACGACTGGGTGACAACCCTGCCATACGCCCCTGGGGCCAGTCATTCCCACGGCTATAAGACCGTAGGGTGGAAATATCCTGAAACGAGTGTAGGTTGGTATCGGAAGGTATTTAGGATCGATGCAGCAGACTTCGGTAAACACCTGATGCTGCGCTTCGATGGCATCTTCCGTAACGCCACGGTATGGTTCAATGGTTTCTATATGGGTACGGAGCCCAGCGGCTATGTGACCCAACTCTACGATATCACACCTTATATTAAATATGGAGAGGACAACCTGATCTGTGTGCGGGCGGATGCCTCGCTCGAAGAAGGGTGGTTCTACGAGGGAGCGGGCATCTACCGCGATGTGTGGTTGGAGAAGTCGGCGGAGGTGAGTGTAGCCCCCTTCGGCACATTTGTCTATGCGGACATGCAGGCACCATATTCACAAGCGAAACTGACGATAGAGACCGAGGTGACCAACAGCAGTTTGAAAGCGCAACAGTGTGAGGTGACGCAACGCCTGCTCAATGCTGAAGGAAACGAAATCGGAAAGAGTGAGCCATCGACGCTGACGCTGAAATCCAAGCAGACACTGACGATCCGACAGGGCATCGTCGTCAATCAGCCACATCTGTGGCGTACCACCGACCCCTATCTGTATCAGATAGAGACCATTGTCCGACAAAAGGGTGAGGTGACGGATATCTACAAGACCACCACGGGCATCCGCGATATCGCCTTCGATGCCGAACGGGGTTTTCTCCTGAATGGCAAGCCCCTGAAACTGAAAGGCGTGAACATGCACCAAGACCATGCCGGAGTGGGTACTGCCATCCCTGATGCTTTGCAGGCGTGGCGCATCAGACAACTGAAGGCTTTTGGTTGTAATGCCTACCGTGCCTCACACAACCCGATGACCCCGGCGCTGCTTGATATCTGCGACCGGGAGGGTATCCTCGTCATCGACGAGAACCGACTGATGGGCATCAACGAGGAACACCTGCGCCTCTTGGAACGGATGATCAAACGTGACCGCAACCACCCCAGCATTATCCTGTGGAGTGATGGCAATGAGGAATGGGGCCTGGAAAACACCATCCAAGGGACCTGTGTGGCGGAAGCGATGCGGGAATATACCCGCCTTTTCGACCCCACCCGTCCCAGTACGGTGGCCAATGCCGGCGGTGTGGAACTCATCAAAGGACTCGATGTGGTAGGCTTCAACTATATTGTGCAGAACGATGTGGATAACCGTAAGAAGGCCAACTCCACCTGGAAGATTGTGGGAACGGAGGAGACTACTGGTTGCGGGACCCGAGGTTGGTACTTCAATAAGCCCGAATTTCCCGGACGTATGGTTTCCATGAATCGTGATAGCACGCACCATCACGTTGAAAACGTCATCGAACGGGGTTGGCAGTTCTATGCCGACCGCCCTTGGGCTGCAGGACTCTTCTACTGGACCGGCTTTGATTATCGTGGTGAACCCAATCCGCTCAGTTATCCTGCCCACGACTCCGAGTTCGGCATCCTCGACTACTGCGGTTTCCCGAAGGACGAGGCGTACTATCTGAAGGCTTGGTGGACTGAGGAGCCCGCCCTCCACATCTTCCCCCACTGGAACCTGCAGGGACACGAGGGAGAGGAGATAGAACTCTGGGCCTATAGTAACTGCGACGAGGTAGAACTGACGGTAAACGGGAAGAAATTAGGCCGACAGAAGATGCCTCGTAACGGACACCTGAGATGGAAGACCACTTATCAGCCCGGGAAGGTGGTGGCAGTGGGCTACAAGAACGGTAAACGCATCCTCACCCAAACCATCGAGACCACAAAACCTGCTACCAAGACGGTTCTCAAGGCAGACCGACAGGTGCTCACTGCCGACGGACGCGACGTTGCAGTGGTGACCATCGAGGTACAGGACGAAAAAGGCCGCATCGTTCCAGACGCGTGTCCTTTGTTAACCATCCAGTTGGATGGGGATGCTCATATCCTCGGTGCAGCCAACGGTGACCCCATGTACCTGGGCGAGGATCATCCCAAGGACCTCCACTGCAAGTCCTTCAGCATCCCCGCCTTCAATGGTCTCGCACAAGTCCTAATACAGAGCGCAGAGGAACCTGCGACAGTGACAGTGCGTTGTCTGGGCAATGGTCTCAAGACTTCAACCCTTCAGTTAGCAACGAAGAAGACAAATGAATAACAATATGAGGACTTTATTATTAGTAACCGCCATGCTGATGGCAAATGTGTTGACAATGAGTGCGGCAAAGAAACAAGTGATTGACCGGATAGAGCCTACCGACTGGTACGTGGGACTGAAAAACCCCTCCGTACAGTTGATGGTCTATGGTCAGGGCATCCGTGATGTGGCCGAGGTGACCACCGACTATCCCGGTGTCCGCATCGATAGTCTGGTGCGCCTCGACTCGCCCAACTATCTCCTTATCTATATGAACGTGCGTGATGCCCAGCCCGGTACCATGACCCTCACTTTTAAAGGTGGAAAAGTGAAAAGTGGAAAAGGTGAAAAAGTCCCTTTCACTCTCAAACCCCGTGAGATGAGTGGCGACAAGCGGATGGGCTTTACCAATGCTGATGTGCTCTATATGCTTATGCCCGACCGCTTTGCACAGGGAGCCAATCACAACCCGCAGGTTGCAGGAATGCGTGCCTACAAGGAAGACCGTACCCAACCCTCCCTCCGCCATGGTGGTGACCTCAACGGTATCCGTGAACACCTCGATTACTTCAAGGAACTGGGTGTGACGGCCCTCTGGCTGACGCCCGTCCTCGAGAACGACTCTCCGGACCAGGACAACGGTTTTTCCACGTATCATGGCTACGCCACCACCAACTACTACCGTGTCGATCCCCGTTTCGGTACCAACGAGGATTATAAGAACCTCTGCGACGAAGCCCATGCCAAGGGACTGAAAGTGGTGATGGACATGATCTTCAACCATAGCGGCTTTGAGCATCCCTGGACCCACGACATGCCCTCCAAGGACTGGCTGAATGTGCCTGAATGGCTTAATGAGAATAATTCGGGGCGCGATCCTGTCACAGGCTTTACGGCCAATGCCGACGGCTCTGAACCGGCCAAATCTGCCTATCTGCAGACCTCCTACAAACTCACGCCCGTCCTCGATCCCTATGCCTCGAAGGTGGATCTCAAAGAAACGACGGAGGGCTGGTTCGTACCCTCCATGCCTGATCTCAACCAGCGTAATCCCCACCTGATGCGCTACCTCATCCAGAACAGCATCTGGTGGATTGAGACTGTTGGCATCGACGGCATCCGCATGGACACCTATCCCTACGCCTACGCCGAGGCGATGGCCCAGTGGATGAAGGAACTCGACGAGGAATACCCCAATTTCAATACCGTCGGTGAGACCTGGGTCACAGAACCCGCCTATACCGCCGCCTGGCAGAAAGACTCGAAACTGTCCGACCACAATTCTTACCTCAAGACCGTCATGGACTTCTCCTTCTTCGATAAACTGAATCAGGCCAAGAACGAGGAGACCGATGCCTGGTGGAACGGCTTGAATCGTCTTTACAATTCCTTCGTCTATGACTATCTCTACCCGAACCCGTCGGGTGTGATGGCCTTCATCGAGAACCATGATACGGACCGTTTCTTGGGCAACGGCAAGGACACCCTCGCCCTGAAACAAGCCCTCGCTTTGTTATTAATTGTTAATCGTACACCACAACTCTATTACGGCACAGAAGTGCTTATGAACGGCACAAAAGAGGTAACTGATGGAAATGTCAGAAAAGATTACCCAGGCGGTTTCCCCGGCGACACCCATAACTGCTTCACCAAGGAGGGTCGCACCCAAGCCGAGCAGAGCATGTTCTCCTGGCTCTCCCGCCTGCTCCACTGGCGTCAGGGTAACGAAGTCGTCATCAAGGGTAAGCAGATTCAGTTCATTCCCTACGACGGTATCTACGTCGTAGCCCGTCAATACAAAGGCAAGACGGCCCTTGCAGTCCTCAATGGTACCAGCAAGCCGGCGACCCTCGATGTAGCCCGCTACGCCGAAGTCATCGGTTCTGCCAAGCGTGTCAAGGACATCCTGACCAACCGCTATTACGACCTCTCCAAGAACTTCGAACTCAAACCCAGACAGTCATTGATTCTGGAGTATTAAACAAGATAATGTAAAGTAATTTGGCGAGTTTTTATAGGGGGGGGGTAAAAGCCCCCCTTTGTTAATTCGGTTAAATGATGTTAATAAATAGGGCTTTGTCGATAAAAAATGCCGTTATATCCCAAAAAAGTCGTATATTTGCATCAGCCATAAAGAAAAAATGGATAGAAAGTTTGGTAATTATATGGTTCTTTTCCTGCTGACGCTGATTATGATAGCGATGCCGGAAAGGTTGCAAGCCCGAGACCTTGCAGCCACAGAAGACCGTGCTGACTCAATATTGACAACTAATACTTATATCCGTTTCGTCGCTGAAGGCGAAACGATCAACCTTTCCGATGAGGAGTTTTTTGACAATGCAGGCAGGGTTGTCTTCCCTGTGAACGACTACCGGTTGCCACCGGATGCACCGTTGCTGAAGCAACTCGAGAGTGATGTCTTGCCTGCTATCAACCGTGAGGGCTATGCGCTTTCGCATATCTACATTCGCGGTGCCGCCTCGCCTGACGGTCCCTATGCCAACAACAAGAAGTTGGGTGAGAAGCGTGCGAAGGCGCTGACCGACTTTGTCGTGTCTCGCCTCAGTGTGCCCGTAAGCGACGATAGTTTCAATCTCGACGTGGATTTCGAGGACTATCGTTCGCTCTGTCTTTTTTTGTCGCGCGCGCAGGATTCTAATTATGCGTATGTTAAGAGTTTATGCGACAAATACCTGCCCAGCAACAACGTTGCGCAACTCAAGAAAGAACTCCAGAAAGCACAAGGCGGAAAACTCTGGAAGCATTTGCTCACCAACTATTTCCCGAATCTCCGCACCGCTCGTATCATGTTGGTTTTCAAGCAGAAACAACCTGTTGAAACGATTGCACAACCGATTCAGGAACAGCCCGTTGAGCCCATCGTGGTTGAGCAGCCCGTTGAGGTACCTGCCACTGACGTTGTGGTGTATGAAGAGCCCGAGGTGCTGCCTCGTCGTGAATTCCTGTCGGTGAAGACCAACCTCCTGCTCGACGTGGCATACGTACCGGGCTATGACCGTTGGTGTCCCATCCCCAACGTCGCCGTCGAATATTATCCCAAGAAGGGTCATTTCACATTCGGTGCCTCCATCGACTTCCCCTGGTGGCAGGACTACGAGGCCCATAAGTATTTCCAGATACGCAACTACCAGTTGGAGAGCCGTTACTACCTGCGTCCCGGCGATATGTCATCCAATCCTCCGGGTGAGGGTGCCGCCTTCCGTGGCCTCTACCTGCAGGCATACGCCCATGTGGCACTCTTCGGACTCTGCTTCGATGCCGACCGTGGTTGGGTAGGCGAGGGAGCAGGTGCCGGTGTGGGTGTCGGCTATGTGATGCCAATTTCGAAGAATGGTCACTGGCGTCTGGAGTTCGGACTGCAGGCCGGCTATTTCCGCTGCAAGTACGACCCGTACCAGTATGAGAACCCGGTGGACCCTACTTACCGCGACCATCTGTACTACTACAAATGGTCGCTCGACCCGGAACTCTTCAAGAAGCGTCAGTACCGGTACAACTGGCTGGGTCCGACACGTGTCGGTATCACGCTGACTTACGATCTGCTCTACCGCAGGATCAACAAGAAGGGTGTGAGTTTCAAGAACCACGAAATGAGATAAGTGAGAGTATGAAGATATACGGCAGTCATAACAATCTACAGACAGTGACCCGCTCGGCAATCGTCGCAGCGGTTCTGTCCACGTTGGTCTGCTGTATCCGCGACCCGGAACTCCACCTCTTCGACGGTGGTGAGATCGACATCGACCTGCCTGTGGTGGAACTTGAACTCGATGCCTATTGGAACTACGAGATTTCATACGGTGTCTCCTACGACTGGAGGGCTGAGTGGCACTACGGCTGGGATGCTACCGACTACGAGATCTTCGGTGAGATCGGTTACACCGAGCCTACCACCTTCCACCTGCGCCGTTACTTCACGGGATCCATGCCTCTGGCCGAACATACCAGTGTGCTCGCCAATACCATCACGGGTAACTCGTTCAATGGACAATATACCTGGGGCTTCTGGGACATCCTCGTATGGAACGATGTCAATACTATCGACGGTGTGCAGAGTCTGAACTTCGACGAACAGACCTCGCTTGACTTCGTGGTTGCCTTCACCAACCAGACGATGGTGCCCTCCCGTTATGAGGCGAACTACACCCGGGCCTTCTACGAGCCGGAACCCCTCTTCTCCGCCTACGACCGTGGCATCGAGATCGACCGCGACCTCACGGGCTTCGAGTACGACTCCATCCATAATGTCTATGTCAAGAAACTCGACATGGTGCTCGAGCCCATTACTTATATATACCTCACACAGGTCATCCTTCACAACAACCGTGGTAAGATCACGGGTGTGGATGGCTCTGGAAAACTCTCCGGTATGGCCCGATCCACGATGATCAATACGGGTATCGCCGGTGAGGATCTCATCACCGTTTATTTCAACACACGCTTCAAGAAAGACTGCGACATGAACGGTGAATCAGTTGACATTGCGGGCGGCCGTCTGCTCACCTTCGGGATGAGCGGCATGAACGCCAACCGCATCCAATATATAGAAGATGTCCAGGATAAGGCTAACCACTACCTCGACATCAACATGCACTTCAACAACGGTAACGACTCGACCTTCGTGTTCAATGTTACCGACCAGGTGCGCCAACACTGGAAGGGCGGCGTTATCACCGTCGAACTGGACATGGATACCATCGGTGTCCCCTCTCGTAACGGAGGCTCTGCCTTCGATGCTGTCGTGGAAGAATTCAAAGAAGAAACCCACGAATTCGGATTATAACAAAAATAAACTTAGAGATAGACAAAATGAATCAATTAATTAAAGTATTTGTAAATATGAAAAAGAATCTATTCCTTGTGGCATTGGCTGCACTTGCCTTTGCCGCCTGCAGCGACGATCTCGCTGAGGCCCCCCCTGTGGTAACTCCAGCCCCCGAGACCCAGGAGACCCCGATCGTGTTTAATTCCTCTTCCGACAACACGATTACTCGTTCTAACTACACTGGCGAGGTCGCTGCCGACATGCTGGGTCATCATTTCGTGGTGACTGGCTATAAAGGCAGCCAGACCCTTTGGGATGCGAATGACAACAGTAAGGTCTTTGACAATTTCCTCGTGGAATGGCGGAAGAACTCAGCCAACACCACCGAGTCGAACACCAGCAACTGGGAGTATGTAGGCATTGCGCCCATCAAGCATGCTACCGACAACGGTGTCACCCGTCAGGCAGTCAAGTACTGGGACTATACGAAGGATCAGTACGACTTCATCGCCTGGTCAACGGGTAATGTGCCGGTGGTCTATGATGCCACCTCTTATGTGCCCGGATCCAACGTACTTGTTTCTTCCATCAATCCTTCTGCGGCTTTCGGTGCAGCAGGTACGGCTTTCACTATCCAAGGTAGGGCTGACGACCTCTCCCAGTGCTACATTGCCGATCTCGTGACGGTGACAAAGGCCAGTGGCAAATATGGCCAGCCCGTCACCCTCTCTTTCCGTAGCCTTGGTACCAAGGTGCGTCTCGGCGTCTATGAGACCATCCCCGGCTACTCCGTGAGAGACGTGGAGTTCTACTCGGCTGCCAAATCCGACGATGCGCAGGCTGCCCGTGCAAAACTCTTCACCACGACGGCCAACGACATCTACACCGAAGGTACATATACCGTTCATTATAAAACGGTTGACCTACCGGCAAGTGACGACAACAACCAGGCGCACATCCGTTTTGCTGGAACAGGTACCCAGTCAACCGTCGTAGATTGGGGCAGCATGAACTACTCCATCGCCGAGGATGCCGAGAAGACAACGGGTGCCGTCTATCTGGGTCGCTCGTCCAACACGGCTACCTTCGCAGGTGATCCCGGCAAGAACTACTACGAGTTCTACCTGCCCAATGAGTTGGGAACCAACCTCAACCTCCGTGTGAACTACACCCTCGAGGCTATCGACGGTACTGGTGAGGTCATCCATGTCTATGGTGCTACCGCACAGATTCCTTCTGTCTATGCACAGTGGCAGCCCGGCTTCGCCTATACCTATCTCTTTAAGATTAGCGACAAGACCAACGGCTATACCGGTTCTGGTTACGATCCCACGAATCCTGACATCGTGAATCCCCTCAACCCGGCCGGTCTTTATCCTATCACCTTCGACGCTGTCGTGGTCAACGCCGAGGATGCCGAACAAGAGACCATCACCACCGTCACCGTGCCCAGCATCACCACCTATCAGCAAGGTTCTGCTGTAGTGGACAACGACGAGTATCTGTACTCCACGGGTGATATCTTCATTACCGTCGGTGACGGCAATACCCTCCAGAACCTCAGCACCAAAGGTGCCCTCTATATCGTTCCGGATGGATATACCGAGGCTGACGTGGTGGATGCCATGCAGATGCGTGATGACGACGATACTTATGGGACTGGAGCCTTCATGGCTCGCAGCGGGGATATAATCTACGATGAGGCTTCTTATAGGACCGTCAACCAGATTGAATTTGGTGCCGATGGCAATGCCATCACCGTAGGTACCGATATGGCCATGCGTTTCTCTCCATATCCTGGAACCACCTATGCTTTCGTCTATACCAAGAACTCAGCCTCCACTACCGTCGCGAAATATGTGGAGTGCGACTATTGGAATGTCATGGGAGACCTTTATCGCTATGCCTACCAGAACGCCACATCAGGCGATGTGCAGGAAGGTGTGGCCTATTTCACCGACGAGAACTCCGGTCAGGTGAATGTCTTCCTCGGACAGAACGTCAAAGGCCTGAAGGTACGCACGGGTGAAGGCACTGCCGAATCTCCCTACGTCTATACCGAGGCTTCTGGCTATGCCGTCTCCGGAACGATCGCTAATCCTACCGTCTATTGCTACGGCATCACCAACAAGGTGGCCCGCAATATCGCTTATGGCAATCCCAAGACCCAGGGACTCTTCGAGGCGACCGCTGCTGGCGATTCTTTCGTGGCAACCAATGATACGGCTCCCGTCGTAGGCAAGGCCTACTACTATCAGGAACTCGACGGCACCTATACCTTCTGCGTCATGCTGCCTCAGCAGGCTGATGGCCTCAAGGTGCTCGACAAGACTTCTTACGTAAAAGTGACTTCAACTGAGTCAATTGGGCTCACAGGTGTAACTTACTTCGACAAGTATTTCCAGAACGACGGTGAATACTACGCAAAGGTCATCAAAGTGCAGTAAAACATGAATCAAATTCGAGAAAATAAATATATAGTATTAATCAATAAAAAATTTACAATTATGAAAAAGAAATTATTCTTTGCAGCCGTGGCTCTCGTAGCGTTAGCCAGCTGCTCAAGCGACGAGATTATCGGCGACAGCCCGTCTCCAACCCCCGAAAAGGCATCCAATGCCATTAACTTCGGTTTTGAAATGCAAAAGATGACTCGTGGTAGCATTTATGGTAAGGCTGCTGCAGACATCCTCGGTAACAACTTCTATGTAACAGGTACTAAGGCTGATAATAATTTGGCGACTCCTGTACCAACGAATAGCCCAACAACAGCTCTCGTTTTTGACAACTATTTGGTACACTATGGTATAAATACTGCAGGTACAACTGAGTCCAACACGGCAAACTGGGAATACGTAGGTGTAACTCCAGATGGAACTAACTATGTAAAGTTATCTTCTATTGCCGCTCAGTCTATAAAGTATTGGGACTACAGCACTGCTCAGTATGACTTCCTCGCTTTCTCAACGGGTACACACAAGGCTGTCAGTAGTACTACTCCTTCTGCTGGTGAAATTGGTGTTACAGCCAGTAAGTATGGTGGGGACCTTGCAAGTAACGGAGTAGCCTACACTTTCTCTATCCCTGATAATGATGCTATTCAACAAGCATATATCACAGATATTACGACGGTATCAAAGGCAAACTATGGCAAGGAGGTGACTCTGAAGTTCAAGAACCTCGGTTCAAAGGTGCGTATTGCTCTTTATGAGACCGTTCCTGGATACTCCGTAAAAGATGTAGTCTTCTATTCGGTAGATGGAACAAATGATTTCACAGGCAGCAAGTCTGCAACTGCAAAGTTGATTAGTGCGAATACCAATGGTATTCCTACCAATGGTTCGATTAAGGTTTATTTCCCGCATGTAGGTACTTCTAATGCTGGTGAACAGGACTATAATATTGCTGCAGCAACGGTGGACTCTCCTGAAAGTGGTGCGACTTATGATAAATTTAAGGATTTTGGTTCTCTTGATAATTTAGTAGTCAAAGAAACTGCAGAAGATGCAACTACAGGTGAAGGTGCTACCGCCTACTATCTGGGACGTACACTCCCGACTGCAACATTTGCAGGTTCATCAGCTGCGTCATGGTACAAAACAGTATTCCCTGTTAGTACAAGTTCACCTCTTACGCTTCGCGTAGATTATAAACTTGTTTCTACCGATGGCTCTGGAGAGATAATCAATGTTTATGGTGCTAAGGCTGTAGTTCCTGCTACTTATACCAAGTGGCTGCCTAATTATGCCTACACTTACATCTTTAAGATTTCGGATAACACGAATGGTTGGACTGTCCCTGAAGTTTCTACGACAGATCCTGAGCCTGCAGGCTTGTTCCCCATTACCTTCGACGCTGTTGTGGCTGAGGCTACGGATGCAACTGCTGGGCAGACGACTATTACTACCGTTGCTGCTCCAACTATTACAACCTATCAGCAGAATCACGCTTATACAACAAACGAGTATTCAATTGCTACTGGCAAGGATGTGTATGTTCAGGTTATGGACAACAGCGCTACCCCTGCATCGCTTAAGGAAGATTTGAATGGAACTGTTACTGGTGGTACAAATAAATCGCTTCTCTATGCTATAACAGGTACAGCACCTATTTCAGAAGCAACTGTAATGGATGCACTTGAGAATCAGTCTAGTGTAGCGGCTTCTGGTGCTATTACTGGTCGCAATGGTATGATTCTAACCCCGAATGACAATATCGATGCTACAGTTAATGAAATTAAGAATGGTGTGGACAACAATCCTATTTCAATAACTGCTGGTCAGGCTGCAATGATACCCCTCACTGGTGCTAATGCTCTTACCGCAGGTACATACGCATACGTCTATGACTACTCAACTGCTGCTAAGACGCCTGTGACAGAATATCAGCCAATTACTGTAACAGTTGGTACTACTGTTGTAGATGGTAAGTATTATATCGAAGAGAGTACTATAGGTTTAACTACTACTAAGACAGCTGATTCCGGTGAACCAGGATCAGGTGAAGCAGTAGACAATACTTACATATATTTCTCTAAGACTACCAATGGTACAGGCACAACAACTTATTCGTATGTAAGTGTAGCAGGTAAGACCACTCTTCCTGCAGGTTTGATTAAGGTTTTGAAGTCTTCTCTTACGACTGTCACAGGTACAGACGTAAAAGCAGCTGCTGGTACTTTCTATTTCGATACCTATATCACCAACGATGGTAAGTACGCTGTGAAGGTCATCAAGATCGTTGCTTAATCTCTCACAAGCCGGGCGGGGGTTGCTCCGCCTGGCTATATATAAATAAATATAATAAAAATAATAATATATAATGTACGCGCGTAAGCGCAAACGCTCTTTAGAGCAAACGCTCGTTCTTTGAGACGACATTCGTTCTTTAACTTACTGACACACCCCCTTCGAAGGTTCCGGATGGCGACGACACAAAAGGGACTATCCCTCATGTGACATGCTTCGGAAATGCGTTTCAAATCGCGTATAGGCGCACAATCGTTTGCGTATAGGCGAACGATCGTTTGGGTATAGGCGCACAATCGTTTGGGTATAGGCAAACGATAGAAAGGTAGGGGTTCTTCCCCTTTTTCCCTTAGGCCTTTCCCCTGCGAGCCTTAGTGCTCCCCCCTGCAAAGCCCTTATGCGGTCCATCTGTAACAGTTTCCCTTTGTGAGGGGGTGTGTTTAGTGAGTGAAGACCTCTGGCTGAGCCTAACGGCAAGGCCGAACAAAAAAAACGAAAAAAGATAGTAAGACAGTGAAAAGGAAATTACTATATTTAACAACCATCATTCTGACGCTCGCAGGCTGCGCCAGCGAGGACTACGTCGGCAATGAGGAACTGCACGAGGTGAATGAAAATGGACGCCCCGTGACGTTCAACCTTATCGCCGCTCCCAAAACCAGAGCCGTAGGTGGAAGTGCTGCCGCCGATATGCTTAATAGCAGTTTCGTGGTGTATGCACAGAAGAAGTTCACAAGTCCGGCATCGACACAAAAGGTGTTCGACAATTACCTTGTGCAGTATGCCGATAACTCCGCCAGTACCACCACATCCAACTCCGCCGGTTGGGAATACGTAGGTTATTACAACCTGCCAGACGGAACAATAACAAACCATGCGGGTATTCCCGCAGCCACCACTGGTCGCGTTGAGCAGTCCATCAAATACTGGGACTTCTCTGCTGACCATTACGAATTCCTTGCCTATTCATTAGGTAAGGGCGATAAACCCGAAGATTCTGATAATACTAAATATGCCAATGCAACAGCATTATACTATGACGATAAAACATCTGCCAATGACCCATCTGATGATGATTATACAGGCTACAAATATAAACTCACAGGCAGTGCTGACCAACTTCAGGCCTGCTATATCTCTAACTTGGAGAAGGTTGCACCGAGTTATTCCAATACTCAGGTGCAGTTGAAGTTCCGCAAGTTAGAGTCGAAAGTAAGGATCGCTCTCTACGAGACCATCCCGGGCTATTCTGTAAATGACGTGAAGTTCTATGCGACCAGTACGGCTGAGACATCAGGCAATGAAGCCTACCTCTATGGCTCTGCTAACTTTATACACACTGATGGCTCTTTCACCGTCACCTATGATGACGACCCCAATTCCACAAGCATTAATCCGAGCCTTACGTGGGAAGCAGGCAGTTCCGATGCCCCCGCTGCCAATTTGTCCTTTGGTAACACGACTGGCGCTGGCTCCACATGGACGGGCTGGGCTTCTAAAGAATACCTTGAAGCCACAGGGAGTTATCTCGGACGTACCTCGAATACTGCTACGATGTCGGACTATCAATATGTACTCCCGAATCCGTCGAATACGGCCAACCTCAACCTGAAGATTGACTACACCTTGGTGTCACGCGACGGTTACGGTGAGGAGATTAAGGTGAAAGGCGTCACGGCAGCGGTTCCAGCGACCTATGCCCAGTGGCTGCCCAACTACTCTTATACATACATCTTTAAGATAACAGACGAGAATCTCTATCCCATCACCCTCGATGCCATTGTGACCCAGAATGTCGATGGTAAGCAGGAGACAATCACAACGGTATCCGAGCCGAGTATCACGACCTTCGGTGTAGTGAATAACAAGTACTCCGTTGGCAAGTCTGAGTATGAGGCCGGTGCAGACATCTATGCAACGATCGTAAAGGGTAACGAGGTGATGACGCCTGTATTATCTGGTGCTGACGCAAATGTGAAGGTCTATAGAGTGGCTTATAAGTCAGGTGCAACAGCCGAGCAGATTGCGGCTAATCCGATCACGGAAACCAATGTGGCTAATAGCATTGCTATGGAAAATGTTTCCGGTTTGATACAGGCTACCGCTTACACTACGGGAGTCTCTGTGGTGACCTCTGTTCCTGGAGAGAATGGCTCTTCCAAGACCATCGATGCCTTGAAGTTGCAGAGTGTTCCTATCGGCTCCTATGCCATCCAGTACAAATATAAGGATGCATCAGATATAGACCAGTATGTCTATAAGATCGTCAGAGTGCAGCCCTCGATTTCTGTCTATCAGGCACCAAATGGCTTTGATGAAGTAGATGAATATGCGGCAGGAAGTATCTACGTATTACTGGATAATGGCTCTACGTCGTTTACGAGCACGCCATCTCAAAACACTTGGCTTTACACTGTATCGATGGATCAAAATGGCAGTTCTTCAGAAGCACCTGCGGAAATCACCCAGGCAACTGCGGCTGAAGCCGCTACCAACCTCAGTACGGGTGCGGTTGATGACAATGGTTGGAGGATTACGTTCACGAAAGTTGCAGGAGGCTTCCTTAATGCAAGCACTAGTAGCATACCAGATACAGATATTTCTTTCACTGGAGCCAATAAGGTGGGTGTGTTTACCGGCGCAGCAGGAACGACTTATGTATTTGAGTATATCTATACCGATCCTGCGGACAATACGAGCAAGAAATTCTACAGGGTCATCAAAGTAGCCTCTGGTTCTTAAATGAATAATGTTTGTGTGAGATGAAAAGATGGGAACATACTATAGGAAGTAGGATGTCAGGCCTGATGAGGTCTGCCGGCATCCTGCTGCTGTCGGCTATGTCGGCAGTAGTCCTCCTGTCGTGTGGCGGCAGCGGTGACGAGCCGGGAGGTGATCCCACGCCCGTGCCCAATGGACCTATGCCCATCTTCTTCTCCGGCAGCCTGGCCGAAAGCCATAGCGAGAGCCATGCCCGTACCCGTGCCACGACGCAATACTTGAAACTGACGCATGAGACATTCTATGCATGGGCCTATAAGAACCCGACATCCGGCAGTGCCGAAACTGTGATGCAGGATTACACTGTCAACTGGCTGACAGGCTCCGAGGGCACCACCGCCAGCAACTCCAGCGGTTGGGAGTACGTAAACCAACAGCCTTCCGGAGGCGTGGAGCAGAGCATCAAGTATTGGGACTTCGATGCCGCAGACTACCGTTTCTTCGGTTATGCTGGCCCGAAGACATCGGATGAGTACCCGAACTATTCATGTACGATAGGCTCGGATAATGTGGCGATTTCCTTCGGGGTAGATGTCTCTAAGGTGGTTTCCGGCAATCCGCTGAAAGACCCCAGTCTGGCCCTAAAGGACGGTGAGACGCCACTTCCCATCTTCTCGAAACTCTGGTACAAGGCGAAGGCATCCCTGCCTGCTCAGAAGAACAATCCAGTCATTCTGGAGTTCCTCCAGCCTTACAGCAAGGTGCGCTTCATGTTCCGTCAGTCGGAGCCGGAGACCACGAGGTTCATCCTGTCGGAAATACACTTCAAACCGTCGAGTGGTGCAAAAATCTATACAAAAGGAACCTTTAAGGTGACCTATCCCACGACAGGTGAGGAAACCGCTGAGACGTGGACTATTGAGAATCCTGATGATGCGACGGCTTTGCCCGATCTGGACAAGTACTACTATGAGGTTGCATCCGGCGAAACAGATCCGGTCAAAATTGCTGGTGAGAAGATGTGGTACGTCGTCCTGCCCGCAAAGGACCAGGGTACTTACACCCTCTCACTGAAGGTGAACGGCAAGGAAAAGAATGTCGTTCTGCCCGCCAAGTATATGATTTGGCTGCCGTGCTACGAATATACCTATATCTTTAAGATTACGGAGAACGGTGGTGTCGAGATTGCTGCCGTGCAGTCGGCCTTCACGCCGTGGGTCACCCACGAATATAGTGATAGCGATGAGCATCCTAATATGTATGAGGTTTATAACTGGTGATGAGAATAGTGAAAAGTTTTGACTATAGTACGATGAGATGGCTGCTGCGCCTGATGATGGTTGCAGCAGTGATGTGGGTGGTATCCTGTTCCGAAGATTCGGAGCGGGACGAGCATCGCGAGCCTGCTGTCGCCATCGAATTGATCCCCGGTTTCCCAGCCTATGGTGAGGAGTGGCCCGCCTCGGCAGCCGCCACCCGTGCCGATGATCCGGTAACTTGGAGTCCGGGAACGACGCCGGCCGGTTACTATCTCTATAGCGATTCACGTATCAATGGCCTGTTTGTGAAGCAGAAAGACCTGACCAACAACTCCATCGGTATCTTCTTCACCAAGGATGACGGCATTCCTGAGGTGATGCAGGGCTATTTCTCCTGTCAGGACCCGTTAGGTGTGACACCGACAGACCAGGCCTGGCGTTCGAGTGTGGAAATCAAGACTATTGGCACCTATCAACTCTACGGTTATATCCCGCTTGAGGAGGCCACAGCCACTATTTCGAAAAACCCAACCTATGCCGATGGTGCCGTACTGACTCTGAGGGGTCTCAAGGCTGTGACGACGTCTGATGTCTGTGTGGTAGTAGGTGCCAAGGAGGGCGTGAGCGCGACGCAGGTCGCATACCCGGGCATCAGAACCGGTCAATTTGATTATGTGGCACAGAGCACGGATGCGAATAATTTCGTGTATCTGCTCTTCGACCATATCTACTCCGCCATGCGCTTCCGCTTTACCGTTGCTGAAAGGTACGACGAAGTGCGTACCATCAAACTCCGCAAAGTGGTTATCAAGGGTACTGAGGATGGGTTAATGGCCAACTACAATGCGGTCGTTACCCTCAGTAAAAGGACGAATGGCCAATCCCCCATCACAGACATCTCCTTTAATTCCGACGATTATACGACGCCTGCGACCTGGGAGGAACTTTATAGTTGGAACGAAAAACCGATAGAGGAAAGCGGGAGCAATGAGGTGATACTGAAGTATGGTGAATTGACACATTTAATGGGTAGATTCATGCCCGGGTGGAGTACGCACTACACCTCTAACTTCACACTCCAAAGCACCTACGATGTCTATGACAAGCAGGGCAACCTCGTCCGCAAGAACTGTGTTGCCGAAAATAAGATTAATCTCACCAGTCTCTTTAAGACTTCGGTTATAGAGAGAGGCCACATGTATTCGCTCACCTTGCTGGTGGAGCCCACCTACCTCTATATGCTCTCCGAGCCGGACTTGGACAATCCGACGGTGAAGTTGAAAAAGGAATAATGAATAGAAGACAGTGAAGACGAAATATATCATAATAAGCGCATTGATGTTCCTGGCTGCTACGGTGGCACAGGCGCAGGTTGCTGAGGATAAACCGGTCATCAATATTCAGGGCAAGGTGTTTGGCGGTGCCCGTCAGGCTGATGTCGAGGGACATACCTTCGTCTCCATCGCTGCCGAGAACTTTGATGTTGTCATTGATGAAGTCTTTGGCGGCAATGATATCTCTGGATCGATAGGCTCTGGAACGTCTGTTCAAACTGCTCCACCAGCTGCTCCACCAGAAATGTCTGGAGCACCGGATATTAGTGACGACTGCAATGTCTATATCTCTACCAATAAGGAGGCAACGGGCAAGCACCTCTTCATCGGCCAACTCTTCGGTGGCGGTAATGGCGACTATACATATACGAATGCAGAAGGTGTTGACCTTACAGACGGGACGGATAGTGAAGGTCATACCATTTATAAGGTCATGGATGGTGACACCAAGGTTGCCACCAGCATAAAGAAATTCACTAAGCCCGAACTCAGCAAAGTCTATCTTTCGCTGAAAGGAGGCACCTTCGGCTATGTCTATGGTGGTGGTAATGCTGCTACGGTGGTGAATCAGACAGATATCTATATCAACAATAAAAGTGAAATCACCAAGAAAAAAGGTACCAAAGACAGCGAAAACAACGATATAGGCTTTGAGTATCTGACTTCAACCGACATAACGAGGATGGGCATCACATCCGACTATAACGACACTTACCAGTTCTCACGTGTCTTTGGCGGTAACAACAAGGCCGCCATGGCCGCTCAGCCCACATGGCATCTCGTTGAAGGCAGTATTGAGAACCTCTATGGTGGTGGCAATGCAGGCGATATGACCCGTACCCAGGGTATCTCGTTGAATATTGACGGCGCAGATATGAGGGTCCATAATGTCTATGGCGGATGCCGTAAGGCCGATGTCCACCACACAGCCTCCGTGGGCATCTATAACGGTAATATTGACTATGTCTATGGCGGTAACGATATCTCGGGTACCGTCAGACAAGGCACGAGTGTCGTGATTAAGAGTACCATCAACCATGATGTCTATGGCGGCAGCAATGGTTCTTATCTATACACAAACAGCGATGCAAGCAGCGACCTCTATTTCCAGATTCCAACGGGGATGAATGCTGCAGAGGCGCTGACAAATCACCGTCCGAATGTGCCGAGTACGTCCGTTTTGTTACAAGGTACGGCAGAGCATCCCGTGAGCATCGGCGGTGCCGTCTATTGCGGTGGTAACAGTGCGACGCTGAAGACGAACTCAGAATTTACCGGAACGCCTAGTGCGACGCTGACCCTTGGTTCCTATGTCAAGGCCTGTCAAGTCTTTATGGGCTGTAACGGTGAGGATATGGTTAAACCGGAGGCACTCACTCACTTTAGTAGCGCTCTCGACCTGAAAACACCGGCTAATATGGCCAAATACATGGAGGGCGTGGAGATGCAGATAAAGCCTAGCGTTAACTTTGCCAATCCGTATAGTGCCGAGGGCGTTGTTGATAGAGCGTCCAATGCCCATATCGGGGAATTCTACTGTGGCGGTAACGTGGGTAGTGTCTTCGTGAAGGGTAAGAATGAATTCCACTTTTCGAAGAATGTCTTTATTCATGAGAAATTGGTTGGCGGCTGTAATAATGCATACGTGGCAGCGGTTAGTGAACGTAATGCAGAATATAAGGGTGGCATGATTGAAGGTAAGACTGTTGACGGAGCCATTGATCAGGCATCCAAAGCCTCTCCCAAGGTGCAGTTGAATCTTACGGGCTTGCGCCTGGAACCACGTAAGATGGTGTTCGACGAGAACACAAGAGCATGTAAGTACGAATATTCGTGGACAGAGGGTACTGGGGGGAGTGCCGTGACGCAAACCAGCGAATGGTTCTTGACCAACGAGGATAATGATCCTACTACTAAAGACAACCTGCTGAAATGGGGTAATGTCTATGGCGGCTGTTTCAACACGGGCTATGTGATGGGTGACGTGGTGATAAACATCTCCTCCAGGACCTCCGAACCGACAGACATCTTCAGACAGTCTGGTACTAATAATAAAAACGATGCAGGTTGGAACACGGGTATCTGGGAATCGGTTCAGGGCCAGGACGTGTTCTGTAAGACGCTGACCATCTTCGGTGGCGGCTATGGTGAACATTCGGTTATTGAAGGTAATACCCAAGTAAATATTAATTCTGGAGGTGTTGCCTTCCAGGTGTTTGGCGGTGGCGAGAAAGGCCCTGTCAACGGTAATACAGAAATCAATCTCTACACAGGCGGAGAGTGCCGTGAGATCTATGGTGGCGGTTTTGAGGGTGATGTCAATGGACATACGACGGTCAACCTTATTGGTGGTAAGTTCTACGATGCCTTCGGAGGTGCTTGTAATGCCGATGTCCGTGACTATACGGAGGTCTATATAGGTCGCAGTAGGGCTGTTGACGGCACTGGCAGACCCTTGCTGACCGGTTACCCGGAGGGTGCCAACATCTATGGCGGCAACGACTTCGGTGGTGAGGTCAAAGGAATTGGAACGGGAACGGAAATGGAACCGGACACGGAAATTGGAAAACATAAGCAGTCGGCCTATGAATTCAACGCAACTACCAGACAAAAGGATGTTACCACCATCGAGACGAACGCATACGTGGAGTATTATCATGGCAAGGTAGATAGTATTGCCGGTGGTAACTATGGTAACTATGAATACGAGACATATTACAATAGGAAAAAAGGTACCAATGGCGTAGATGACCCAGGAGGCGTCGCAGCACAACTACATGCAAAAGATCCTGATACTTATGGTGCTACTTTTGAGTTCAAAAAGCCTAAGGTTGGTTCATCTTTCCTGAATATCCAGACACCGCAAATCAGCGCTAACGACAGAGTGCTCTATTTCCTTGGTGGCAGTGAGGGCGCATCCGATGAGGCAGACAACGATGAGATGCAGAGCAATAGTTATGTGCTTGTGGAAGCCCCGGGATTGAATATGCCGGAAGATCTTGCTAATAACTATCATGGCGCAAATGTCTATGGTGCCGGAGCCCATGCCGGACTGAAAGGCGGTACAACCCAGGTATGGTTGTTGAAGGGTCATGTGAAGAATGTTTTCGGTGCCAGCCTAAATGAGGGATGCACCGAGAACGCCCATGTCTATGTGCCTGTCGGCTCCACCATCCATGCCAATGCCATCTTCGGCGGTGCTGACGGCAGCATTGTCAAGGAGCATTTCGAAAGCAATGCTGATTATAATGACCGTCTGAGTGAGTTTAATTCCAATATCAACAAGATTCCCTGCGATGCCACAAATGCTTTTGTGGAGTTTGCGAGCAATCAGGCCATCATCGACGATGCCATTTATGGCGGTAACAACTTCCAGCGCCGTACGGTGAATAGCACCGTCAACATCAGTGCTCCGGTGAAGAACAAGGACATTGTCGCGGAAGAGCTTACAGACCTGTGCGATGTCTATGGTGCCGGCTATGGTGGATTCACGTGGGCTACCTGTACTAAGGTCAATTTGCTCTCCGGTGCCCAGGTGCTGGACCTTTACGGCGGAGGCCGCGATGGTAAGGTCTTTGAGACGAGCAGTGAGTATCATCGCATGATGGTGAATCATACAGAAACGTTTTGGGATGGAAATACCGATCCGCGTCAATATGAAAAGTATGATGGAAAAAATCCTGTCCACTCTGAAACGGGTTGGGCAGCAGAAGGAAAATTTAACACCAACGTCGTTATCAATCAAGGTGCTATAGTCGTAGGTAATGCCTTTGCCGCAGGCAAGGGCGCAGATGCGAATGTCTCAGGCTCTTCGGGTCTGACCTTAAATGGCGGTACAGTAATAAATAACATCTATGGCGGTGGCGAGGAGGCTCCCGTCCGTGACCGGTATAAAGTGGGACATGACCCGCAAACGATAGGTGATAATACTATCCCAGGGATCACGTGCTCGACAAACGTCAAGATATTAGGCGGTAGAGTCACTGAGGTCTATGGTGGTGGTCTCGACGGTGACGTGGGGCGTGGCGATGTGGCCAATAAGGATGTGTCAGGCTTTACCAATATCACTATCGGCAAACTCCATCAGGCCGATCCCACCTTCTACAACGGTGATCCTACGGTGGAGCGCAGTCTCTATGGCGGCGGCTATCGCGGCAAGGTCTATGGTACGGCTACTACCCAAATGAACAATGGCCACATCGGCTATAAGTATGTGGAGACAACCAATTCGGAAACGAGTGAGGTGACAGGCAGTTACGTGGAGAACCTGGACTACGACAACGATACCCGTAAGTTGTTGAAACAGAATGGTAACCTTTTCGGTGCCGGCTATGGTGAGGGTGCCACTGTTGACTACACCGTGGTGAAGATGTATGACGGCGTGATCCGAAACAGCCTCTATGGTGGCGGTGAGATCTCGGCCGTGGGTCGCGGTGTGAAATACAACACCACAACGGGAAAATATGACATTTTGGATAACGATGAAGACGATTTCCATGCCGGTGGTACGCAAGTGACGATGTATGGCGGTCTGGTGCAGCATAATGTCTTTGGTGGTGGACGTGGTTATGCCATTGATGCCTATGGTAACACGACGTCGGGTGAGATTGGCTATTCCGACGGATATACCTTTGGTAGCACCGATGTGAAAATCCATGGCGGCACCATCGGTACCGTTAATGCGGTGGCAGAAGGCGACGGTAACGTCTTCGGCGGTGGTAACATCGGTCATGTCTATACAGGTAAAGGCCGGAAGGGTTTAGATGGCCCCAACGGTGAAGATAATTTATACTATCGTGATCCCGATGTTACCAGCACATCTGGTGATGATGGCTTTAATTTAAAGACAAAAGACTGCTGTGTTATCATTTCACCTTATTGTAAAGTCAAAAGTGCTGCTCAGGAATCCCTTGTTAAACTGTTGAAGGATATCACAAAAACAGGAGAAGGAGAACCTACAACGTTGTACACTGCCGGTACAATTATAACTTCTGTACAATTGGCTGCACTGGAAGCCGACGCAGATGTATCTATCGGTACATCCGACTATGTTAATGTCACAATGATCAACGGTGAATACTTTGATACGGAAGGTCCGAATGCTTATGTCAGTACCGACAAACTTAATCTGCTTACAGCTAACAGTGCCGATTGGGACAAACTTGAAAGAGAGGGTATCAAGATTGGCAATGCTGTGTTTGCCGGTGGTAACGTGTCGCGAGGCTCTGATAAGATCTATGCCAACACCGTCACTGTACACGGCAATGCCGTTGCTTCGGTGGAAGATGTCTTTGCCAAGGACCTCATCACCCTCGGTGAGGATGGTATCGGCGGTCTCTATGGCGACGGTAACTTGACCTTGGTGGATGGTTATCGCGGTCTGAACATCACCAACTACGGCACAGACTACTACAACCTCAGTGACGCCATTGACTACGACAAGTATCTGGAGATGACCGACCGTGAGCGTGCATACTTTGAACTGGAGTATGAGGCTAAAGAAGCGCATACTTATGAATACTGGGAGTGTAAGCACACCCATACTTACCGAATGCCGGATGGTAATGGAGGTTATAAGGAGATATCATTCAAACACGGACAGAAACTGCCTGCATCTGAAACTACTCCTACTGTGGTAAGTGGGGAAGCAATCTCGTACGGTTCTCTGGACTATAACCGTGATGATGCTGTCAGTGTTAACGAATTGACTGAAGCAATGAAGGCGAAATCCTATTGGTGGAAACCTACGAAGCAATCTACTTCTTATACTGATAAGGAAACCATCAAGGAAGACAAATATAACCTGATGGATGATCACGAAAAGCAAAATTGGGAGCGCAAGGGCTTCTGCCGACTCTATGCCGGACGAATGATCAACACCATTCAGCGTGCTGACTTCTGCGGCGTCTTCGGCAGCCGCGTGGTGATGCGTGGCGCACAGGACCGTGTCACCGATGGTAAGTCTGCCGACTATACCGAATATACCATCAACCGTATTGGCGAGGTATCGCTGAACAAGAAAGTAGTGAATAATGATCCGCACGGTAACTACTTCGGTATTTACAATGTGGTGAACTACCTCGGTGCCCTGACTAGCGATGTTCCCTTTGTCCCTAGCAGTTTCTATAGCCAACTTGCTGCTCATAATATGAGTGCGGCAGATGCTAAGCGTACCACAGATAATAGTCAGTCAGGCTATGAACCCAATGGCGACTCCTACTACGAATGGAAGCAGGACAATCTGAACACCCGTAAGCGTAACGATGGAACCTGTCATAACGACGTGGCCATGGCCTCTGGTGTGTGGTTGGAGATTGTGGAGGAACCGACTGATAACAGTACGGAGAAGAAATACGGTCCCATTACAGGTGTGGTGGAACTGGCCTTGATCAATGTGGCTACCGGTGAGGGTGGTGGCTATGTCTATGCCAAGAACGAACATGGTGTACTGAAACAAATAAAATCGTCTGACGAATTGTTCCTTTTGGACTCCAACTACGGTGCCGTTACCTATAAGCAGTTCAAATATGACACTCCTGAGAATGTAGTGACTGCCGAGGAGACAAACAGACAGCATCTGATCCCCGACAAAAATGGCAAGACCCCGGAACAAGATGGTTACATAACTACTTATGGCATATTAGTAACTGATGCGAATGGCAAAGAACCGGGAACGGAAGGCTATATACCTACAGCACAACTCGATGAGCATGGTGAACCAGTCACTTGGCACCCCATCACGCCGAAGATGGAGAGTTCGGGTAACTTTATCAATAGTGACAAGCGAATTGTCGATGATTGCTATCCGTTGAGCGGTGCCTATATGGGAGCCGATCCTTCACCCGCCCACTACTGGTACATCCGAGGCGACTTCTATGTCTATGATCAGTATATCTCAGCCTATACGGGTTCGGCACAGGCCTATGCAGAGAAGATTACCATCCCGCTGACCATCACAGCTGAAGCACAGGGACGGTTGACGCTGAACTCCGTGAACAAGAACCTCTATGCCTACTGGAATGGAGACTTGAGCGATACGACTCATCCTGCCACGAATGCTGATGGAGAAACCATTGCCGACTCGTATAAGAGTAAAATCGACGACAAGGCGGTTGTCGTAGGTGGTCGCAGTTACCATAAGAACGACCCCATCACCTACTGGGATTGGTCGCGACTGAGCGAGACGGAGCAGAATTTCTTCGTGGATGAGACCTATACCTGCACCACGACCATCACCGACCATTATGCCAAGGGTGATGCCATCCTGCCTACTACCTATGAGACCCTTTCTACAAGCAACTACGTCGTAAGGGAGGAGATCAAGATCGTTGACACGAGTCATGATGACCAGATAACGGTATATGCTGCTGGTAGTTACCTGCCGGCAGGCGTATATGCGACTTTGAGTGCCAAGGACAAGGAGAGGTGCATCACCGAGAAGGAATGTTTCAACATCAGTAATGCCATTTCCCATGACAATGGCTTCCTGCTGACGCTCGACTGGGATAATCCGGAAGAGTGGAACAAATATTATCGGGATCCCAGTGGAAACCGCGTAACGAGTAAGATCTATGATGGACTCACTGAAAGTCAACAATTGGATTATACACCGTGTCCGACCTTCCGCTGTGCGACAACAGGTATTTATGGCCTACAAGAATGTGTTGTGGGCGATATCATCGATCAAACCACTTTCCTTACGAAGACAAAGTTGGATACGGATGTTAGTACTTATATGAGCAATCATCCTGAAGAAACTGATCCTACAAGTGGTAAAGTCTTCGGTGAATTCCAGAGAGCCTATGTGGCAATTGACGATTGCGTATTGTCTAATGGCCATCAGTACCTGAAGGAAGCCTGTATCTCAGCGGGTGAATGGGGAGGTCTCTCCGTTGAAGATAAATCCAAGTTTGGAGAGGCTTATATCTGTACGAGTAGTTACCTTGAGGACAAGACAAAGGAGTGCTTCCACGGTACGGTGATACCATATTCTGTCTATTCCACTTATCCTGCAAGCGAAAGGGATGAGTACTTCCAGCCGGCCTATATCTGTACCAGTGGTACTGTTGATGAGGAACACAAGAAGTGGTGGGGCGGAGAATTGTTCGTTGCTGGTACGAACAATGCTGCCGTCAAGTATTGTAACCTCCCGGCAAGTGAGCGTGCAGCATTCACCTATAACTACGATGCCTTCGACTTGCTCTCGGAGGATTTCAAGCCGGGCAACGAGAACTATCCGTCAGATATTATCGCAGACGGTGTGATACCACTTTCTTGGTACGAGGGAGATCCTGACGATTCGCATCATGTCGTCAATGGGGAGAACCGCAGCGTTAAATCGGGAGAGGATCAGATTCCTTATGCCCATGAGCATCTCATCGATTATGATGCGACCTATACGGGTAGTACCATGACGGGTGATAATAAACTGAAAGAGAAAGTTTGGGTAACCCGTGCAGAAGAAACTACAAGCATAGAAACCGACCAATTGAAGTCTGGTGATATATTGAGCAATGAGCAATTCGGCAGTCTGACGAATGAACAGTTCAAATATACGCCCATCATCGTAACGCCCGAGGATATTGCCAATGCAGATAAGGAGTATTACTACGTGGTGAAGAAGGAATTCGGCGTCGGTGAGACCTGGTATGCCCCAGGCAACCAGATCTCAGAGGCTACGTTCGAGAATCTGACGAGTACGCAGCAGGCCAATGTGGCTCAAGTGCCTAAGTCCACTCTTGTTGCTAGCGTTGGCTCTGGCGGCGGACGAGTCTATTTCTGCACCAAGAAATATGAGCCGATTACTCCTGTGACAGACATCCTGGGTAACTATACTTCGGGAGAAGTGTCTGTCGGTACGGTCATCACAGATGGAAATTATACTGGTCTTATCAACGAGCAGAAGAACTTCAGCATCGACGGTAAGATACCTAACACCACCTCGACATTCTATGTGGCACGTGAAGCGGACATCGACCAACTGCAGCAGGATAAGGTGGTGACGGTGATGTACTGGTATGAGTATATCGAGAGCGACGAGGACGGCCGCAGTTACGAGACCATCCGTGAGCGTCACGTCATCAATGTGCATATCCACTTCGAGAGCGGTGTGCCGACCATCGGTACCCTCCTCCCGCCGTCAACCGTATTGCCCGGACAGAAGGTGGGTCTGAACCAGCCGACGGTGAGCGAAGGTGCCTTCGAGGTCATCGGTGGTGGATGGGAAATCTACACCAATGAGGTGGATGCCACCACTCACCAGAACGGTAGGGACTACGAGAGCGGAAAGACGCAGGTTTATTGGTATCAGGACGGCCACTATCTGGCCTACTATGCGAAGACCTCGAACAAGAATGTGGGACGCGTCTATTCCAACTCCGTTCCGTTGTCAGTGGCCAACTACCACCGTATGGAGGATGTGATGAACAGTACGCACAAGGAGATGGTGGATGACGGAAACGGTGGACTCACTGAAACGGAGGTGCACGACTATATGTACGTCAACAAGGCTGCAGCGGATGTGAACAAACGCGACTCCAAGATTTATATCGGCAGTAGCGATGAACTGGAAGCATTCAAGTCGCTCTATGACTTGTCGAAGCAAACGGCAAACACTGCTGGTTTTGAGAATATCCGAAACTGCCAGAATCTGGACTTCTATCTCGACAATGAGATTAAATATACCGGAGCAACACCTTGGACTTCCATCGGTAATAATCAGACGAATTGCTTCGAAGGTGACTTCCACGGCGACGGACATGCCATCACGGGCCTGCAGAACTCGCTCTTCAACTGGCTCTGCGGCGATGTCTATAACACTGGTGTGGCAGGCTCGTTCACTGGAGCCGGTATTGCAGAGAATGGTGACGGTTATGTGCAGAACTGCTGGATTAAGACTACCGGAACACCCACAACGGGTGCTGGGCATTATCCTGTCTTTGGCAATCCTGTGAGAGATGCCGCTGCTATTGCAGTACACGGAGTGGTCCAGGTGGAGAACTGCTACTATCCGGAGAGCAATGATTACTACGTGACTTATCCGGACGGCTACAGCCGAGGCAAGGCTATCCAGAAGCCCGACGCTGCTTTCATCAATGGTGAGGTGGCCTACAACCTGAACAGTTTCTATCTGGCCCAGCGCTATTCGGACAATAGTGGAAAGGGAACAGCAGGCAACGCCTACTGGAAGCTTGAGGATGCCGGCGTGGATGGCAAGACACCTACATCCGTCAAGTATCCGGCAGAAAACCCAGAAGACATCAATAGGTATGTGGAGAGTCGCTATGATAATGTGGACTTCCTCTATGCCGATGGTATAGTACCCGATGTGGGTGCCGTGAACATCCGCTACAATGCCACCAATGGCAAGTATTATCCTATCTATCCGGACGACTATATCTTCTTCGGACAGAACTTGACCTATGGACTCGTGACGGGTGGCGGCGCACACGATGAGCACCCGACGGCTGTCCTAAAGTATAAGGCTACCGAGGAAAACAAGAACAGTAACCATCTGCTGATTCCTGGTAAAACGGGTACTCGCGTCTATCGCGCTCCGGGTTACTATCGCAGTTCAGATATGGAACAGGTGTTCTTCAACCCGGATGCAGCCTTCAAGGATAAATATACCCCCAGGGCTGATGGTATCTTCGGATCGTCTGCCCAGACAATTGACATCCACAACCGCCTGACGGCTATCGACTTCACGGGCTATCATGATAGAGGCGCTTGGTCTGATGGCACGTCGCAGGACAACTACTTCAGGCATGTGCTCGATTACAACGGTTTGAGCAGTTTCACTACCAGTGGCGTGACCCGCAACCTGCTGGTCTATGCCAATAACGTGGGCGGTGCAGACGCGACTACCATGCAGGTGTTGCAAAATGCTTTGCAGCAGTATGAGCCAGTCTATAGCGAATCTTATTCTAATGACAAGTACAAGAAGGTGATTAGTAAGATTGACAACAATGATGTGAAGGGCCATCTGGTGGCGCAGGTAGAGGAGTGGACACAGGCTAATCCCTACAAGAGCAGCAGTGATCACTTCCTGGTGGATAAGCAGGACTTCAATGCACCGATCCCATACAAATTCAATGACGACAAGCGGATGTGGTATCAGCGCATGCCGGATAATTACGTGGGTGAGTTGAAGAACTCGGATGGTACCTATAACCGTCAAGCAGGTTGGGAAGGTATCAGCATTCCATTCAAGGCCGAACTCGTCACCACAAACGACAAGGGTGAGATTACCCACTTCTACAGCGGCAGCGAGGAGAGTAAGAACGATACTCATACAAAGATCGGCCACGAGTACTGGCTGCGTCATTACACAGACCTGTCGGCGGAAGCCGATGCTAATGGTGTCCGTACTGCCACCATGCGCTATCCCGATGCTATCACGGATGGCCCTGAAAAGGAGGTGACTAACACCTTCCTCTGGGACTACTATTACAACGAGACGGTTTCACCACACCATGAGGATCAGAACAACGACACCTATCAGACGTATTACAACAGTACGCGCACCTATAGTAAATACCCGCGTCTGACCAACGGTAGGCCGTATATCATCGGCTTCCCGGGTGAACGGTATTACGAGTTCGACCTGAGCGGCAAATTCCAGGCCGAGACGACTGCCGATCCGGATCCTGCCAAACTCGAAGCACAGACCATCAGTTTCGTTTCGGCCCCAGGCATAACCATCGATGTGAGCGACAATGAGAAGGCAGGTGAGTCAGAGGTAATTACGGAAGAGGGTAAGAAAATCACCTACACCTTCAAGCCGAGTTATCTGAACGAGGAATTTGAGGTTGGTAAGGCTGTCTATACCCTCAATAGCCAGGGCAGCAGTTACGACAAGGTGCCAGAAACGGGTGAAGACAAGACTAAGGTTGCTGCCTTCCGTCCGTACTTCGAGGTAACGTCTGCTACGGCTGCCCGTCCCGTCACCCGCAGCATCGTCTTCAGCAACGATAACTCGCAGTTGAAGGGTGTCGAGGAGAAGGGTGATTCGAACAGCGAGGATCCGGGCCGTCTGAGCATCTATGCCAAGAAGCATAAGATCATAGTCGAGTCGGCCTTGACCCGCGATGTCGATATCCGTATCGTCAACGCAGCGGGTATCACCATCACCACCTTCAATATCGAACCGGGCGAGACCGTCGAGACCCGCATCAACAGCGAGGGCGTCTATATCGTCCAGTCCGCCGACGGCCGCTATACCAAGAAACTCGCCGTGAGATAAAGCCACTGATGACACAGATTTGAAATGAAAAGTAGATATATGACACAAGATATGAAGAAGGATACGATATTACATACCGAAAAAGGAACATATGTTCATCGGCTCATTAACATATGTTCATCGGCTCACGAACATATGTTCATCGGCTCACGAACATATGTTCATAACCAATCCAAGCAGATAGTCCGCCCGGGGCGGACTGGGAGTCCCCTTGAAGCGGACTGGGAGTCCGCTTGGGGCGGACTGCGAAACAGCCTCACACTCCTACGCAGTCTGCTGCTTCTCGTAATCCTCACCCTCGGCCCCACCACCGCCTGGGGACAGACGGGAACGAACCATTCGGGTATTTTTTATTTTGCAAACGGCGGTAGCGGAAAATCTGGTGATCCCGCGATAACAGGAGGCACAAGTTCTGATAATTATTTCTATCTTGTTCCGGCAGATAACCCTCAACAAGGCAATAAACGCGATGCATGGTACTCAAGCGATTATAGCGCGGCTGATGGTGATCGCGAAAAGCCTTACATAACAACCTATAAGACTAAAAAGGATGCTGCTGAAATCCCCTCAGGTGTCACTGAACGCCCGCACAACTCTGTTTGGATTGTGAAATTTGCCAGCACTGACTCTGGAACAGACTATTACTATCTCATTCATGCCGCCACAGGCAAATATGTGGTGTATGAGCCGCCTTATTCTAATAATTGGAATCGTAAGTCGGTGCACCTGCTGACAACAGACAGTCCTGGAGAGAATGCCAAATTTGAAATTACTACCAATCAAATTACCATCAATTCTATCAATTATGACTGTTACAACTTCCGACCTAAGAGTAGAACTTCTGGAAATAGATATTTAAATGCAGCAAACGCAAACACAAATTATTACTATTCTTCTGAAAATAATTCCGATGGTGCTGCTGATTATTTTCGAGGTCTTGTTGGCCTTTGGTCAGCTGTTGGCGGTGGCTCTGACTGGAAACCTGAGGCAACCTTACTTGACGCTCCTACCATCAGCGCTGTGGATGCGAATAACAAAGTAACTATTACCGATGCTAATAGCCTGCCTTCAGGTTACGAGATACGCTACACCACCGACGGCTCGACGGAACCGACGGCATCCACTGGCGAGGTTTATAGCGGGCCAATCTCCATAACGGCCTCCGTCACCATCAAGGCTGTGGTGGTACGCTACGGCATGGTGCTCACAGAGGTGGCCTCTGAAGCACGCGAGCCTGTACCCTGTGCCACACCTGTTATCAGTTTCGATTATACCACTTCGGAGGTTTCTATTACTTGTGCCACTGATGGCAGCACCATAAAATTTAGTACTGATGGCGGTGAGCCAACTACAGATTATGACGGTCCGTTCTCTATCTCCGGCCCCACTACGGTGAAAGCAATTGCCACCCGTGCGACTTTTGCCCCCTCCGCTGTGGCCGAGTTAGCCATCTCCCAAGTTGCCACACCGACAATACAGAATAATGGTAGTAATGCCATATCTATAACAACGACCACTTCAGATGCAACCATCTACTACACCACTGACGGTAGCACTCCAACGACCTCGAGCACCGAATACACCGATCCTCTCACGGAAAATGTCAGCAATGTGACCATCAAGGCCATCGCTGTTAAGGAGAACATGATCACTTCTGCTGTGGGCAGCGGCAAGGTGAAACTTCAATGCGCCACTCCTGTCATTACAAGAGACGGCATGACATTTACCCTTTCTTGCAGTTTTCCTACAGGCGCCAACCTATATTATAAATTGAATGGCGGATCTGAAGTTGCTTATGATGGAACACCTGTTTCCTTCATGGCCCAACAATTGCCTATAACAGTAACAGCTGTGGCCAGACACAGCAACTATACGGAGTCAGAGACCGCCTCCTTTGAACTTATAAACGGTTCAGGAACGTCTGATGACCCATACTTGATTTACAGTGCCACAGACCTTGCTACCTTTGTAGCGAATGTAAATAACGGAACTACTGCTTCAAAATGCTACAAACTGGAGATAGATGTGTCAGGCAGCGGTATCGATGCCATTACCACTGACTTCACAGGCACTTTCGATGGTGGTTTGCATACCATCAGTAACCTTGGACATGCCCTGTTCAACACCGTCGATGGTGGTGTGGTAAAGAATGTCATACTTGATAATGTCAAGATAACTAGTGGTACCAATGTCGGTGCCATTTGCAATGAAGCCACTGGTGCAAGTCGCATCTATAACTGTGGTATATTGGCAACAAGCAGTACCATGGAAAAAGATGAGGACGGCTATGACCATATCTCTTCTTGTAGTAGTTCTATTAGCGGTAGCGGTTACGTAGGCGGTATAGTGGGATTGCTTGATGGTAGTTCGCGCGTTATCAACTGTTTTAGTTACGCCAATGTTTCCGGAGGTAGTTATGTTGGCGGCATTGTGGGTTATAATAACGTGGCATCTACTAATCCTGCTACAGAGCTCAAGACCATGGTGATGAACTGTATGTTTTATGGTGAGGTCAGTGGATCTTCGATAGCACCAATATACAATGGTAATATTATCACCAATATAGATAACAATAAAGGTGTTGGCAACTACAATTATTTCCGTCTCGAAGCTTCGTATGTACAGCCAACGGGCATCACCTATAACTGTGCCCTTGGTGCTGAAGACCGTTATCTACAGCGTTTCGAGTTCTTCCGCAACCTGCTTAACAGTCACAGAGAACTGGCTGGTTGGTGGGCTACTGGCACCTATAGCAGTAGCGAGATGATGAAATGGGTGTTGGAACCCTCGCAGTTGGGCACTTCCACGCCTTATCCCATCCTCAAGGTTCCAGGCAAATATCTGTCGGTGGTGAACATCGATGCGGAGAACGCTCCCCTTGCCTTAGAACGCAACAAAGGAGGCAAATTAGGAACGCTGTCAGTAACCATTAGAGGTACTGGAGGTGGTGCTGTGTACAGCGCACCAGACGGAGCCTCTATTTCAACCGGCAGTCTTACTCTCAACATCACCGATAAAGATCCAGACCACTTCAACTTCAACTATTACAAGGTTCAATTGCCTTATTATAACGACGTAGGTACTGGCAACTACACTGGCAATCGCGTAGTGACAGGATGGAAGATTGTCGGGATAACTGGAGGTACGCCTGGCGAATTTAAAAAAGAAGATACTGACAAGGGCTATAATTTTGCCGACCGTAACTGTACCAACAAGGATTTGTATAGCGTAAGTGGTCGCGTCTTTAATCAGGGTGCCTATTGGGACGTACCCGAAGGCGTCACTGACATCACCATCGAGCCTTATTGGGCCAAATGCGTCTATCTAGCCGACCAAAATGCCGACAAGGTATATAATACGGAAATGACAACCGGATACGATGTACCCTACGTCGGTGGCGGACAGAAATACACCAACGGCAACAGCTATTCCATTGCAGGAGAAAACCAAGTGGTTTTCACCGCTATAGGCGATGCTATCGCAAGTTCGGGAACAGGAACGGCACTTTTTCAGGGAGTGAATAATTTTGCGAATCACACCGTTTATGACTATGCCGTGGTGCTTGTGGGCAATTATCATCATTATTATAACCAGAATATAGATAAAAGCAAGCCTTACACGGTTACCTCTATCGACCTTGATGGCGACAACGAGCCCGACTACTCCTATATCCTGCGCTACAATGGTCGTTGCGAGACCCACCCTGTGAGGGCCGACTTCATCAATATTCCCGGCCTCGGTATGGCTCAGAAATCCACAGGTGGCACGGGTTCGTATAACTTCGGTATCATGATTCCCACAGGATGGTTTGAGAGTACCAATACCTCGCTCTTCCGGTTCACCCAGTTCGAGTATGAGCACTCTAGCAGAAGCGCAACCGATGCCATCATCGTGCAGGGCGGTGTCATTGAGCAATGGGTGAGTTACAACCAAAAAGGTAGATCAAACAATATACCTTACATCCATGTAGGAGGTAACGTGTGGTTCAAGGAATTCCACACGGGCTGTCACCAAGATAAGAATATAACAACCGGATTCCAACCAACTAAGCACTCTCCTATATCGGTTACTGGTGGCGATTTCGATGAGTTCTACCTCACGGGACTTTATGTAGCCAATGTCGGTCTTAACAATTACGCAGACAACGCCGAGTGCTACATCAATGGTGGTCGCTTCGGCACCGTCTGCGGTGCTGCTATGGAGGGCATTGGCAAGGCTAATGGCGCCGACAACACAGGCAACATCACCTGGCTCATCCAAAATGCTGACATCCACGAGTTCTACGCCGGCGGCCTCAATGCCGCCAAACCGGTGACGGGCAACCTCTCCACCACTATCGTCGACAGCCACGTGGACATCTTCTGCGGCGGTCCCAAGTTCGGTGACATGAGTGCAAACAAAACCGTCGTCACCAACGCTACCGGCTGCACCTTCGGTACCTTCTTCGGTGCAGGCTACGGTGGTAACTCCTACAGCCGCGACGCACCAAGAAACCACAACAACATAGTGAATTTCCCCCACAACGATGGTGAAGGCGCCGGTAACCACGCTTCTTGGAATGCATGGTTGGCGGATAAATACAAGAAGAACTATGACGCCGCTAAAGGTGGTATATCCACCCAGTTCGACTATCAGTTCTTGCCCATGTCGAACAACACTAATAACGTGGCACGAATCTTTGTCGATTACGTAGCCTTCTCGTTGGCAACCACACACGATGTCACTTCTTCTTTGGAAGATTGCACCATTACAGGTAATTTCTATGGTGGGGGTAGTCTGGGAAAGGTTGAAGGAGATGTCACTTCAACGCTCACCAACTGCACGGTAAACGGTAGTGTGTTTGGTGCAGGCTACTCGGCATCTCTGCCCACTGTGGAGGTGATGGGTGATGGTTTCCAGACAGAACCTTATTACTATACAGACCTCGGTACTTATCGTCAGGGAGTCTTTCCTGCTACAACTACATACCATTGGGAACAAGCGACTGCTACAGAATTCAGTAGTAAGCAGGTGGACAATGAAGCACATATCCTCTATACTACTGCAGACCTTACGGCTTTGGGAACTGTTGCGGGTACAGCCACCCTAACTATTGATGGCACGACGACCGTTGTTGGGGAAAGTGTCTATGGTGGTGGAGAAGAATCTTCTGTGAATGGTAATACCGTGGTTGCTGTAAATGACGGTACTATTGGTGTGATTCCTGCTGGTCAAACGGGTGGTGCCACGTATGGCAACGTCTATGGCGGCGGAAAAGGAAAATATAAAGAAATAAAAGATGTAAATGGAGTTGAAACAGAAGTCGAACTTGCAGGCGATAAAGCCGTTGTATTAGGCCTCGTTAAGGGTAACACCAATGTCACTATCAATGGTGGCTCCATCATGCATAATGTATATGGTGGCGGTGCCTATGGATCTGTAGGAACCTACACCTACGATACTTCTGGAAATATCTCTGCATATACTTCAGGTGGCGCTGCTAATGTCACCATCAAAGGCGGTACCATAGGTACCACTGGTAAGGACAACGGTATGGTGTTTGGTTCGTCGCGTGGTGATATAGATGCTCTAGGTGCAATCCATGACCGTCTGGCGTGGGTATATAATACTAACGTTATTATTGGCACTTCGGCAACGGGGACTTATGGTGAAGAAGGCTATGTCGCAGAATCTGGCCCCACCATCAAGGGTTCTGTCTATGGTAGTGGTGAGAATGGTCATACTTATACAGATGCCAATGTGACCGTCCATGGCGGTATTATCGGCATACCTTCAGGTGACAATGAAGTTGTGCAGGGTGTAACTTATGCGGCCTATAATTATCCGTCACGTGGCAATGTTTATGGTGGCGGCTGCGGTACGGATAAGTATTATTCATCTTCATCCTTAATCACAGGAACTCATACTGCCAATGATGGTATGGGTGACATGTATAACCCGTTGGCAGGTATCGTGTTAGGTACTGCTACCGTCCTCATCGACGGTGGCCAAGTGGTGCATAATGTCTATGGAGCAGGTGCTATGGGCTCGGTGGGTACAATGGAGAAGAACACTACTACTAATGACATTACCATTACCAATGGTGGTACGACAAATGTTACTATCAGTGGTGGTACAGTGGGCGTTACTGTAACTGTAGATGAGACTCATCCAGAACCGACGGGTGGTAATGTCTTTGGTGCAGCCCGTGGTGATGCAAATAATACACAAACCGATGTCGCTTTGGTCAAGACAACGAATGTTACCATCAGTCAGGCTGAAGGGAAGACCACAACAATCTATGGTAACGTCTATGGTGGCGGTGAGTGTGGCGATGTAGGTACATATCATACTGTTACAGAAGAAGGAAATGATAAAGGCAATAATAATTATCTTGGCGGTGAAACCAGTGGCGTTTGTGTAGTTAATATGACTGGTGGTACGGTTAATGGCCATGTGTTCGGAGCAGGCAAGGGTGATTATAGCACATACGAGTGTAAGAAAGCCATGGCGAAGTCAGCGACTGTCACTATCACGAATGGCGCGGTTGGTGGTAACGTCTATGGAGGCGGTGAGGTCGGCCGAGTGGAGAAAAATACAATAGTGGAGATAGGTGACGGAGAAGGAGCAGAAACCGGCGGTACAAGTACACCAGTAATTACTGGTAATGTCTTCGGTGCTGGTAAGGGTGTAGATACACATGGCTACTCGGCTCTGGTACGTGGCAACAGTTCTGTCACCATTGAGGGTAATGCCAAGGTGGGAATGAACGTCTATGGCGGCGGTCAGATAGCAACGGTGGGTAAATATTGGGTTTCTAAATTTTTGCCGGAGCCTGGAAATCCTGCACCTGATGGTATGCCTGATGGTATGCCTTATAAGACGAGAGACGGTGGAGTATGTACCGTCATCGTTCAGGGCTATGCCCAAATTGGACCTGATGGAGAGGCAACAGCAACAGAAACCGCTGGACACGTGTTTGGTGCTGGTAAGGGAGTTACGCCTAATTATCAATCAGGCGTGTCGCACCGTATGGATAACAATAACCAACCGGATGTTTTTGACAGTGCGGATGAATATTATGAATTCCTTGAAACGCTGGCCTTAGCCTCCTTGACCTCTGTGACCATCGATGGGCATGCCACAGTCAAGGGTTCTGTCTATGGCGGTAGCGAGAATGGTTTCGTACAGGATGATACCAACGTGGAGATTAATGATAACCTCATGATTGGTACGCCAGGTACAACAACCTATGGTAAAATCTATGGCGGTGGAAAAGGTTATCCGGGATTTGACGCTGCCGGACGAGTGGGCAGAAGCACTATTGTCAATGTCAATAACGGTACCATGCATGGCTCTGTCTATGGTGGCGGCGAGTTAGGTATCGTCAAAGGTGCCGTCATTGTAAACATCAATGGTGGTGAGATTAAGAAGGATGTCTATGGCGGTGGTGCACTGGCCAATACGAATACCAACAACTGGAATGGCTCAACATTGTCGGAAACCTATGTTGAGGTTAGTGGACTCACTGTAGAAGAGTCCTCTGTCGTTGGCTATTACACGGAGTCGAATGGTACTTATACCGAGGCCACGGGCGAAGCGGTAGCAAACACAAAATATTATAGAAAGGTTAACACCACTGTCAATCTCCTTGGTGGTCTCATCAACGGTGATGCCTACGGTGGCGGTCTGGGACGATTAGCCGTTGGGCCACAGGCTGCTGTCTATTACACTCAAGCTGAGGCTGATGCATATAATCAAGAACATAGCCTTTCAAGTGGAGATGAGGGGTTTGTGACAACAGCGTCGATAAAGACTCCTGCAGTTGAGGGTCTTGAGGCTATTCCAGCTAAAGTTTATGGCGATGTGCTGGTGGATTTGAATGGAACGACTACTTCGACAGAAACTAATACGGGTACGCCTAAGAATAGGAATACCAAGGGTTGTGTCGTCAACGAAGTGTTCGGTTGTAACAATATCAATGGTTCGCCCAAGGGTAACGTGACGGTTCATGTGTATGGTACGCAGCATGGAGCAACTTCGATGACTAAAATCGTCGATAAATACACTCCGCCTTATTACGATCGTGATAAAGGTACAAGTGAAGGTTTGAAGGCTTATCTGGGAAGACTGATTACTCAGGCTAATGCTGTCCCAGTACGTTCAGGAACAGAAGATAATGGTATATCGGCAAGTGTTATCACCGATGCAAATACGCTCTTGAATACAACATTAGCAGAGGTGGCAGAGGCTGATTTGACAGACGAGCAAAAGGCATCGTTGCAAGAGAAAATTGATGCAGTCTTGGCAGAGTTGGACGGTCTTTATGACGTTCATGCTGTGTATGGCGGTGGCAATAATGCGGCATACGAACCTACGATACCGTATCATCCGACCACGGCAGCAACAGGCTCTAAGAGCCAGGTTATCATCGAGGGCTGTGATTATACCAGCATTCAGTTTGTGTATGGTGGCGGTAACGCTGCCCCCGTGCCCGAGACTAATATCCTGATTAAGGGTACAAAGATGATCGACTACTTGTTTGGAGGAGGTAATGGAACCAGAGTCCATGCTAATGTGGGGTACCTAGGAGATAATACCACTAGCCAAGGCACTGGTAATGTGACGATGCAACTGAGGGGCGGTAAGATCCACAATCTCTTCGGTGGTAGTAACTCGAATGGTAATATCCGAGGAAATGTCAGTAGAAGAACTTTAACTGCAACGGAAATGCCAGCCGGAGAATATGGTGACTGCTGTGCGACTCTAGAGATTAACAGAATCTATAGCGCCGGTAAGAATGCTGATATCGACGGAGATCAGATTGATGTACTTGACTGTATGTCAGGTAGTTGGGTTGATGAGTACTATGGTGGTGCTGAGAATGCCAACGTGAAAGGAAATGTGGAATTGACCATTACCGGTGGTTATTTCAGAAAGGTGTTTGGCGGTAACAAGACCAGCGGTGCCATCTTTGGACATATCAAACTGAACATTGAGGAAACCGCCAATTGTAATCCAATTGTGATTGATGAATTGTATGGTTGTGGTAATGATGCACCCTACTCGGTTTATGGATATAAACAGACAGGAACGGATGAAAATAACAAACCTATCTATGCTATCAGAACTAGTTCATCAGATGGGGATCCTGTTCATTTTGGTGATGGTGGTGAAGATGATCATACAATGCCACCTTATGACAATCCAGAGGTCAACATCATTTCCTGCACCCGTATTGGGCAGGTGTATGGTGGTGGATATGGATCGAATGCCGTGGTCTATGGCAATCCGACGGTGAACATCGACATGATTCAGGGATCTTTTGTTGGAAGTTTAACAGGTACTAGCAAACTTGGTGAAATAGGTGGTTCATATACCGATGCTAGTAGCCAAGAGGTCGAAGGTGGTGTCTTCGGGGGTGGTAATGCTGCTGATGTATATGGTGATGCAACAGTGAATATCGGTACGAAGACGACGGTCAAACTGCACCAAAAGGCTGCGGATGGCGTCATTTCGATGGGCAATGATAATCCTGTATTGGGTGCCAACATCGCGGGTAACGTATTTGGTGGCGGTAACTTGGCTAACGTCACTGGCAATACATACGTGAATATCTGTGCCGTTAAAGACGATAACAATACAACAGCCGATGTGATAGAATACTCTGCCGTTTCTCTTGGTAGTGGTACAGGCGTCGAAGGCGTGGTTATTAAGGGTGATGTGTTTGGCGGTGGTAAGGGTGTCACTGAAAATGCTAATGTTACAGGAGCATTCGAGTGCGCTAAAGCCATGGTGGGTGTTGTTAATTCTAATGATGGCTCGATTGATATAATGCATGAAGTGACTGGTGACGGTACGAGTAAAGGAACGAGAGTCAGCATCGGTAACGGTACGATTGATGGCACTGTCTATGGCGGCGGTGAGGTTGGTCGAGTCGAATGGAATGGTGTGGTGACGATTGGACTTCCCGTTGGAAGTGATGAGACAAGTCAGCCCCAGATTACCGGTAGCGTATTCGGTGGCGGTAAGGGCGTAGAGCAATACGGCTATGCGGCGCTGATGCGTGGTAACACCTTTGTCACCGTTCAGGGCAATGCCAAGGTAGGAAAGAGCGTCTATGGCGGCGGCGAGATTGCTTCGGTGGGCAAATATCAAATTGCTTCAGAGGATAACATAAAAGATGATGATTTTATGGCAGCACATCCTGGAATAGAAGTAGGTATGCCTTATTCGTTAGGAAACGAAAAAAGTGGATATTGTACCGTCATCGTCCGAGGCAATGCCGAGATTGGTCCCGACAATATGCAGATGACTAAAGCAGGTGGTCCCGATGACGAAGGCCACGTCTTTGGAGGCGGTAAGGGTATTCTGCCATACGAAAATGAAAACACATTTAAATGTCAAGCCTCAGGCCATAATGGAGCAAAGCATCCCGGACGTATGTCAAAAGGTAATCAATGGCAATGTTATTATAATGAGGCAGATCCGGATGATGATAGCGCTTACTTGAGGTTTATTGAGACTCAGGCATTGGCGACCCATACTGAAGTACTTATCGACGAAAATGCTTTCGTCAAGGGCTCCGTCTATGGCGGTAGTTTGAGCGGCCACGTGCAGCACGATACGCATGTGACGATTACTGGTGATTGCCAGATTGGTGCAGGTGAAGACATTAATGAGCGCTATACGGATCATTATAGTGTCACAGAATGGCCAACAGATACTAAGGATATTACAACAAGTTGGGCTGAATGTGCCCACTGGACTTTTGATGCTGCGAGCATGCCATACGACCCGTATGCTAAATACTCTAAAACGGTTAATGGTAAGGTAAGGTATTATTATGATGCGGAATGTACAGAAGCAAATTATGCGAACGGCGGTTCTTCTGTAGCTACGGACGGCCATACCTACTACGGCAACGTGTTTGGTGGTGGTAGTGGCGTTATACCGTATAAGCCAGGCAAATGGCATCGCGAGGCCGGTACTGTAGGTGGTAATACGGTGGTGGACATCACTGGCGGCCATATTCTGACCAGCGTCTATGGCGGTAATGAGCATACCGACGTGGGTACATATGACCCCACCACCCGCGCTCTTGTTGCGGGAACGGGCAAGTGTACCATCAATATGACAGGTGGAACGGTCGGTGTGCCTCGTATTAAGGACGATATTGCCGCCCATCCCGTGACTTGTTATGTCTTCGGCGCAGGTAAGGGTGACCCGCGTGTCAGTTTCAATGAATGGACTAACGTGGGAGAAACACAGGTCAACATCTCCGGCAATGCCCGTATCTATGGTTCTACCTTCGGAGGTGGTGAGGACGGTCACGTTTTGGGTGATGCAGAAACCAACATCGGTGGCTCCGTTGACCTCAACGGCGACGGCGACAAGACCGACGCTGGTGAAACGTTTACAGACCCAAGTCTGATAATTGGTACTCATGGTCTGTCAGGTGCAGATGGTAACATCTTCGGCGGTGGTCGCGGCTTCAGTGAGGAAGCCCTGACAGCCGGTGTCGTATCCGGTAATGTGAGGGTCAACATCCATAATGGCAAGATGCTCGGTTCCATCTTTGGCGGTGGACGACTGGCTTCGGTGGGAACCCATCTTGCTGCCGAAGGTACTACTAATTACGGCAAGTTGATTCCTGACGGTAAGAATCAGGTGATTGGCGATGATGATGAAGATGCTCCTGGTGCCACTCATGGCCATATCGCCATCAACATCGACGGCGGTACCATCGGTGCTACGGACGGCAACGGAAAGTTGCTTACATCCTCCTCATCCATCGGCGATGTTTTCGGCGGCTGTAAGGGTTCTGGCAATAACAAACACTTCGGTTTGGCCAAGAAGACCATTATCACCATGGAAGGAGGCACCGTGAACGGTAACGTCTATGGCGGCGGTGAGTTAGGTTATGTGGGTGAAGCGACATATAATTCAACTTCCAAACTATATGAATGGAATGAAGAAAGTGTCAACGGTGGCCTTTGCACGATTAACATTTCTGGTACCAGTAGTGTAAAAGGCGATGTGTACGGAGCAGGTAAGGGTCTGGCCGACGACTTCGATTGCGAGAAAGCCTTGGTAAGGGCAACGAGTGTCACTATCAGTGCCGGTACGGTAGGCGGTAATGTCTATGGCGGTGGCGAGGTTGGTCGTGTGGACCAAAACACGAAAGTGACGTTAGGAGAAGAAAGCGGAACTTCAGGAGGAACAGATGCTGTTATCGTGGGTGATGTGTTCGGTGCCGGTGCAGGCTTGGAGACCCATGGTTACTCGGCGCTGGTGCGTGGCAATACTGAAGTCACCATTCAGGGCAATGCCAGCGTTGGTCATAGTGTCTATGGCGGTGGTGAGATTGCTTCGGTAGGCAGATACGCCCTTAACAGTTCTGATATGCCAGAAACTTTGAAAGGCGGTGGTAAATGTACAGTCACCGTCAAGGGCAATGCTGTCATCGGATCAAGTGGTGAAGGATACGTCTTTGGTGCAGGCATGGGTATAAATCCTTTTGATGCCGCTCATAATACTCTTAATTACACAGATGCAACGGTTTCAACAGGGAAGCCCAAACGTATGACACGTTATAATTCTACGGACTATCTTTCTGCTTCGATGATAAATGCAGAGACTGGCAAGGCAACTGGTACAACTTCCAAAAACACAATTTGGGAATATTCTAAGGGTAGTAATGAATTTATCTGGGAATATTATACGACACAGGAGGGTTACTTTGACTTCCTGCAAACGCTGGCCTTGGCTACTGATACTGAAGTGAGCATTGAAGGCAGTGCTACAGTCCACGGTTCCGTCTATGGCGGTAGTGAGAGTGGCTTTGTGCAGCGCGAGACTGACGTGAAGATTAAGGGCGGCGAGATCCTTACGATAACTGATACTGATAGTAATCCCACAGAAGGTAACGTTTTTGGCGGCGGAAAAGGCCTTTCTGGATTTGACATGGCCGGACGCGTGCGTGGAAACGCCACGACCGCTATCAGTGGCAGCAGCACCATCAACGGCAACGTCTATGGTGGCGGTGCGTTGGGATTTGTGGGTAAATTTACTGAGGGTAGTGACACATACGGTACAATTTATAATTGGCCTGTCATAGAAACCCAAACAGAAGGACAAACCCAAACCACAGGCCTTTGCACTGTTACCATTTCTGGTTCCAGCCGTGTAGCAGGCAATGTGTTTGGTGCCGGCAAGGGTGAGGCTAAGACCTTCGAGTGCTTGCCAGCCATGACGAGGACTACGAGTGTCACTATCAGTGCCGGCACGGTGGGCGGTAATGTCTATGGTGGCGGTGAGGTCAGCCGTGTGGATCAGAATACGGTGGTGACGATAGGCGAAGGAACCGGAGCTAGTGGCGTAACTGCAGTTCCCACTATCACTGGTAGTGTGTTCGGTGCTGGTGCAGGTAAAGAGACGCATGGCTACTCGGCACTGGTGCGCGGCAACGCTACGGTTACCATCCAGGGCAATGCCAAGGTTGGACAGAGCGTCTATGGCGGCGGCGAGATTGCAGCGGTAGGCAGATATAGCCTTGACGGTTCGGGAATGCCGTCAGGATTGGTAAGCGGTGGAGAATGTAATGTCACCGTCAAGGGCTATGCCAAAATCGGACCAGAAACTGGAGGAAATGTCTTTGGTGCCGGCATGGGTGTTAATCCTTCCGATGCTACTCATAATTTTGATTATACAGATGCAACGGTTTCAACAGGGAAGCCCAAACGTATGACACGCTATACGGATGCTACGGCCTATCCTTCTACTGCGATGATATCTGCTACTAGTACTCCAACTACTACTACTTCCAAAAAAACAATTTGGGAATATTGTGAGGGTAGTAGTGAATTTATCTGGGAATATTTTACGACTCAGAATGGTTACTTAGATTTCCTGCAGACGCTGGCCTTGGCCACTGATACGAAAGTGAGCATCGAAGGTAATGCTACAGTCAACGGTTCCGTCTATGGTGGTAGTGAGAGTGGTTTTGTGCAGCGTTGGACAGACGTGAAGATAAAGGATCAGTGTGAGATTGGTTCGAACAGTACGGTAGGTAACATCTTTGGTGGCGGACTTGGTATTTCTAATAACGAGGTCGCCGGACGAGTGAGGGGCAACACTACAGTTACGATCATTGGCGGCACCACGCATGGTGATGTCTATGGCGGCGGTGCCTTGGGCAAAGTAAATACATGGACAACGACTGAAGGAACCCCTGCAGTTACTACTTATCCCACTGCGACGGTGAACCTCCTTGGCGGAACCATCACGGGTGATGCCTTCGGTGGCGGACGTGGCGATGCAACAACTGCGGCCGATGCCGGCAACACGATTGTGAACCTGAATGGTATTGATAAGTCTTTCTATGATGCGGCAGATGCTACAATGAAGACAGTCTTTGATGGACTCATCAGCAAAAAAGATGGTGTATTAGCATATCCATTGAAAACGGATCTCACAGGTTGTATAGTGAATCGTATCTTCGGTGCCAACAACGTGAATGGTACCCCAAAGGGACATGTCAAGGTACACGTATTTGCCACACAGAATTCCAGCGCATCGCTACCTCACATTGAGAACAAGTCACTTTCGGATAATGTCTATGACATGACAGCCGTATTTGGTGGTGGTAAACAGGCCAACTATGTACCTGCTGCGACGGATAACACTGAGGTCATTATCGATGGATGTAATCTGACTAGTATTGAAACGGTCTATGGCGGTGGTTTTGGTGCTTCTGTGCCGGGTACTGATGTGTTAATTACGGGTACTGAGATTATCAATGAGGTATTTGGTGGCGGTTATGGTAAGAAAGACGATGAATTTCCGGGCAACCCGGGTGCTGATGTCGTTAATAATACCGTTATTCAACTATTGGCTGGAAAGGTTAATGCGATCTATGGCGGTAGTAACACCCAAGGTAATATCGGTGGTAAATCTTCCATAACAACCTTGACAACTGACGATATGGGACAGACAATTAACGCATGTGACAAATTGGATGTAGGTGAACTTTATGGTGGTGGAAAGTCTGCACCAATGGATGGTGGTGCAGAGATTGTTTTGCGTTGTATGCCTGACTCTTGGATTGGTGATGTCTATGGCGGTGCGAGAGAGGCAAATGTCGGAAGTGTCGATCACGATGTGAGTTTGACGATTACCAGCGGTAAGTTCGAACGTGTGTTTGGCGGTAATAAGTCAAGTGGTGAAATTCGTGGCTATGTCGAGGTGAACATCGAAGAGTGTCCTACCTGTAACACGCCTATTATTATCGGTGAACTCTATGGTGCAGGAAATGAAGCGGAATATGATTTGGATACTGAAGCTTATGGTCAAGACTATCCTTCCCCGAGAGTTAATGTCCGTGCCTTTACCAGTATCGGCGCTATCTATGGCGGTGGTTATGGTGAAAGTGCAAAAGTGAAAGGAAATCCGACGGTCTATGTCAACGTCGGTATGGTTGACGGCGGCGGACAGGACTATAATCCGGATAATGATACAAATAAGCCTTCTTCTGTAAAACTTTATGCCCATGAGAAAAACAAGATCGGTGTCATTGGTGATGTCTTCGGTGGCGGCAATGCGGCGGAGGTGGATGGCAGTACGAATGTGTTCATCGGTACAGAGAAGTTTGTGAAGTTAGACCGTATCGTTGCCGGGGAGACTAATGTGAGCAATTATTACATTCGCACAGGTACGAGTCCCAATTATGATTACAACGCAGTACCAAGGACCAAAGCCACAGAAGCAGGCACCTATTATCAGCGTGAACAGACCGGGTCGTACACGCCAGTTGATGTCAATGCAGGAGACGATATAAGCAATTACTACATCCGCTCTGGTGAGGATCCTGCATATGTGTACACACCGGTTAGTGCAGCCGAGGATGGTAAAGTATATTGCCTGCCCGTCATTGGTGCTGATATCCAAGGCAATGTCTATGGTGGTGGTAATGCCGCTAAAGTCACAGGAAATACGAATGTGGTAATCGGCAAGGAAGTCACTGATTAGCGCTACAATAGCGTTACAATAGCCCTACAATAGCGCTACGATAGCCCAATGTGGTTGTTGTAGCGCTTTTTTATCCGGAAAATTTGGAGAATTAATAAAAAACATGTACCTTTGCAGCAGTTTAATCAAAATCAAAGTATTATGGAGAATAACATTAAAAAACAAAAGAAAGGAGAAGTGATGATTAACGAAAAGTACATACGATTTGACTGGGCTGCGAAACGGATGCTTCGCGACAAGGCCAACTTTGATGTGCTCGAAGGTCTGATAACGGTGTTATTAGGCGAGAAAATCACAATTGACGAGATTCTTGAGAGTGAAAGCAACCAGGAAACGGAGGATGACAAGTACAACCGCGTGGATATCAAAGCCAAAGATTCCAAAGGTAACATCATCATCGTAGAGGTTCAGTTGACTACCCAGATTTATTATCTGGAGCGCATACTCTATGGCGTGGCGAAGGCCATCACTGAACACATCTCTCTGGGTCAGATGTATAATAACGTGAAGAAAGTGTATTCCATCAACATCCTCTATTTCGATCTGGGCAAAGGCGCTGATTACCTCTATCATGGCATCAACACCTTCAAGGGTGTCCATACTGGTGATACATTGAGCATCAATGTGAAGGAGAATGACGTCATTAAAATGAAGACGCCCGAGGAAGTCTTCCCGGAATATTATCTGATTCGAGTAAATGAGTTTAATGATGTTGCAACTACCCCTATTGAAGAATGGCTGGATTATCTGAAAAACGGGCGTATCAAGGAAAATACGACGACACCTGGTCTGGCTGAGGCACGTGAGAAACTACAGTATCTTCAGATGAGCCATGCAGAACAGAGAGCCTATGAACGCCACCTGGATGCGATGGCGGTGCAAAGCGAGGCTTTCTTGAGTGCGAAATTGGAGGGATTTGCAGAAGGTCGTGCTGAAGGACAAAAAAAAGGCCGAGCCGAGGGTAGAGCCGAGGGTAGAGCCGAAGGTAGGGTTGAAGGCCGAGCCGAAGGCATTAAGGAAACTGCTCGTAACCTGAAGTCAATGGGCATGCACAGTGAGGATATCGCCAAAGCGACAGGTCTCACTATAGAAGAGATTAATGGAATATAATCAGGAAATAGGGAAGCCCTGCCAAATGGTAGGGCTTTTCCTATTTATTGCGGTGCTTGTCGAACTTGTCGAGGATGATTCGGAAGGCTTCGAGGCCGACGAGGACGAGGAAGGTGGAGGCAGCGGCGAGGATATACATGCCACCTCCGCAGGCCAGACCGATGGCGGCGGTGACCCAAAGACCGGCAGCGGTGGTGAGACCACGGACGGCATTCTCGTTCTTCTGGAAGATGATGGTACCTGCACCGATGAAACCGATACCGGACACGACCTGGGCTGCCACACGGGAGACATCCCAGCGGTGCTCGGGTGTTTCGAGGGCGCCTGCGAAGCCGTAGGCAGAGACAATCATAAACAGGGCCGAACCGAGGGCCACGAGGAAGTGGGTGCGGAAACCGGCTTCCTTGGCACGGTATTCACGTTCAAGACCAATGGCACCGCCTAACAGCGCAGCCACAAATATTCGCAATACAAATTCCCAAGTCAAATCCATAATAATTCACAATTGATAATGCACAATGCATAATGCACAATTCATAATTCTTTTTTGTAACAACGATGCCTCCTATATGGCGTGGACTCCAGATACTGCCATTGTGAGAGGACGCCTTCGTTGGTCTCCATTTGGGGACCGGTGATGGCCCAGTCGAAGCCGTAGCGCTGGAACTGCCGGATGAGATCGTCGAAGATGAGGGCGTTGGCACCCTTGCTACGATACTCAGGCAATACGCCGATGAGCAGCAGATCGACGATGTTGGTCTTGTGCCACTTCAGGATCTTCAGCAGGTGCCACCAGCCGAAGGGCAGGAACCGTCCGTCGCGGGTCTTTTGCAGGGCACGGGAGAACGAGGGGAAGGTGATGCCGAAGCCCACCATCTTCTCGCCGTCCATGATGGCGGTGACGAGGTTCAGGTCGGCAATCTTGATGTAGTCGTTCACGAGCCGGTCTATCTGTTGCTGCGAGAGTTCGGAGAAACCATAGAGGTCTTTGTAGGTGGCGTTGAGCAGGTGGAACACCTCGCGGCCCCAACCTTCGTCGATGAGTTCACGACGGGTGAACTTATGGACGCTGAGGCCATAGCGCTTCTGTACCAGTTGAGTGGTCTTGGCAAACTTGTCGGGCACCACCTCAGGCACCTTCACCTTATATTCCAAGTAGTCGTTGTCCTTTACGAAGCCGCTGAGGCGCTCCATGTGTTGCGGGTAGTAGGGGTGGTTGTAGTTGACGTACATCGTGGAGAGTTCCTCAAAACCCTCGACGAGCATACCCTCACGGTCGGTGTCGATGAAGCCCATCGGTCCTACAATCTCATTCATGCCTTTTTCGCGTCCCCAGTCCTCGACTGCCTTCAGCAGGGCAGTGGATACCTCAGTGTCGTCGATGAAATCGAACCATCCGAAACGGACTGCCATACGGTTCCACCGTGCGTTGGCACGGTGATTGATGATAGCCGCCACACGACCTACCACCTTGTTATCTTGATAGGCCAGGAAATACTCGGCCTCGCAGCACTCGAACGATGGGTTTTTGTCGCGACTCAGCGATGCCATCTCATCGGAATAAAGGTATGGAACGGCATATTCACTACCGCGATACAGATCGTAAAAGAACTGGATAAACGCAGTCAGTTGCTGTTTCGATTCAACGCGTTTTATTGTAATCATCCTATCAGGTAATGCTTAAGTGGGTGCAAAATTACAAAAAAACTTGTTTTGTTGCGTCGTTTCGTGGCAAAAATTTGGCAATATGCGTGATTTTATTTAATTTTGCATCCAAAATAATGATACGTATGCAGACAAACAGTCATTTATCTCGGTTGATACACGATCAGGCCAAGAATTACGGTGATCGTGAGGCACTGATCTATAAGGACTTTGGCGGTAAGGAATGGAAGTCGATGTCCTGGAATCAGTTCTCGGAAAAGGTCAAGCAGGTATCGAATGCATTGCTGAATCTCGGCGTGAAGGTGCAGGAGAATGTGGGCGTGTTTTCGCAGAACTCCATCCAGTACCTGTTCACTGACTTTGGTGCGTGGGGAATCCGGGCAGTGACCATCCCCTTCTATGCCACCTCGTCGGAGCAGCAGATACAGTTTATGGTCAGCGACGCGAAGATCCGATTCCTCTTCGTCGGTGAGCAGGAACAGTACGATAAGGCCCGGAGGGTGGTGTCGATGTGTCACTCCCTTGAGCGTATCATCATCTTCGACAAGAACGTACGTATCTCTACCCATGATCCCAATGCGATGTATTTCGACGATTTCCTGAAATACGGCGAGAACCTGCCCCGTCAGACGGAGGTGGAGTCGCTGCAGGCTCAGGCTTCGATGGATGATATCGCGAATATACTCTATACCTCTGGCACGACGGGCGACTCGAAGGGTGTCATCCTGACCTGTGGGCAGTATCATGCCGCCTTTGTGGCCAATGACAAGTGTGTGCCGGTAGGGGAGAAGGACCGTGTGCTGAACTTCCTGCCGTTTACCCATATCTTTGAGAAAGGCTGGAAGATCCTCTGTATCACTGAGGGTGCTACGCTGATTGTGAACACCTATCCTCTGGAGGTGCAGCAGTCGATGAAGGAGACCCATCCCACCTGTATGTCATCGGTGCCCCGTTTCTGGGAGAAGGTGTATATGGGTGTGCTGGAACAGATTGAGAAGGCGAGCGTCACCAAGCGCAAGTTATTCCAGCATGCGCTGAGTGTCGGTAAGAAGCATAATATCGACTATATCTCGAAGGGAAAGCGTCCGCCGTTGGCCCTGCATTTAGAGTATGAGGTGTTGAACAAGACCGTTTTTTCTCTCGTCCGTAAGGAGTTGGGACTGGAGAACGCCCATTTCTTCCCCACGGCAGGGGCTACGGTGAACCCGAAGGTGGAGGAGTTCGTGCATGCCATTGGTATCAATATGATTGTGGGCTACGGTCTGACAGAGAGTCTGGCTACCGTGAGTTGTAACCACCTTGGCGAGCCCTGGACAGTAGGTGGTGTGGGTATTCCCATCGAGGGTATCGACATTAAGATCAGTGACGAGGGTGAGGTGCTGTTGAAGGGGCCGACCATCACCATCGGCTATTACAACCGTGACGACCTGACCCGTGAAGCCTTTACTGAGGACGGTTATTTCAAGACTGGCGACTCGGGCTATCTGAAGGACGGCGAACTCTTCCTGAAGGAGCGTATCAAAGACCTCTACAAGACCTCGAACGGCAAATATATCGCGCCGCAGATGATTGAGTCGAAGTTGCTGGTGGATAAGTTTATCGACCAAATCGCCATCATCGCCGACCAGCGTAAGTTCGTATCGGCGCTGATTATCCCCGTCTATCCGTTGTTGGAGGAGTATGCCCGGGAGCATAATATCCCGTTTGAGAACCGCGAGGAACTCTGCGCTGACCCGAGGATTAATGAGATGATGAAGGAACGTATAGACACCTTACAGCAGCAGTTGGCCCACTACGAGCAGATCAAGCGTTTCACCCTGTTGCCTCACCACTTCTCGATGGAGAAGGGCGAACTCACGAACACGCTGAAGATCAAACGTCGTGTGCTGAATGAGAACTACCGCAAGGAGATTGATGCAATGTATGCGGAATAGAAGGGAAGTTAAAGGGAAGTTAAAGGGACAAATGATAACTCAGGATCAACTGAAGGATGTACTGGAGAGAGCCGATGCGCTGCATCGGTATCTGGAAATAGATAAGAAACAGATGGAGTACGAGGAGGAAGATCTTCGTACACAGGCACCTGACTTCTGGGAAGACCGCAAGCGGGCCGAGGAGCAGATGAAGAAGGTGAAGGGTATCAAGAAATGGCTCGACGGCTATAAAGAGGTCCGTACTCTGGCCGATGAGTTGCAACTAGCCTTCGACTTTTATAAGGATGAGATGGTGACCGAGGAGGAGGTGGATGACACCTATGCCAAGGCGATGCAGGCCATTGAGGACCTGGAACTGAAGAATATGCTCCGTCAGAAGGAAGACCCGATGGAGGCGGTGCTGAAGATCAACAGTGGTGCCGGTGGTACAGAGGCACAGGACTGGGCTTCGATGCTGATGCGTATGTATATGCGCTGGGCAGAGGCACACGGTTATAAGGTGACCATCTCGAACCTGCTCGACGGTGATGAGGCCGGTATCAAGAGTGTGACGATGCAGATAGAGGGTGGCGACTATGCCTACGGCTATCTGAAGAGTGAGAACGGCGTGCACCGTCTGGTACGTGTATCACCGTTTAACGCCCAGGGAAAGCGTATGACTTCGTTCGCCTCTGTGTTCGTCTCACCGTTGGTGGATGACACCATTGAGGTGTATGTCGATCCCGCCAAACTCTCGTGGGACACGTTCCGCTCGAGTGGTGCCGGTGGTCAGAACGTGAACAAGGTTGAGTCGGGTGTGCGTCTGCGTTACTGGTACACCGATCCCGATACAGGTGAGGAAGAGGAAATCCTCATTGAGAACACGGAGACCCGTGACCAGCCGAAGAACAAGGAGCGTGCGATGACCTTGTTGAAGTCACAACTCTACGACCGCGCGATGAAGAAGCGTCTGGAGGCTCAGGCGAAGATCGAGGCGGGTAAGAAGAAGATCGAATGGGGTAGTCAGATACGCTCGTATGTCTTCGACGACCGCCGTGTCAAGGACCATCGCACTAATTATCAGACTACCGATGTCGATGCCGTGATGAACGGCAAGATAGACGATTTCATCAAGGCCTACCTGATGGAGTTCCCCGTAAACGACGACGATAATCAATAATAACAATAAAAACTAAAAAGTATTATGGCACAAATTGCAAAAGCATCAAAGGCAACCACCAAGAAGGCGGCCTATCAGAAGAAAGTAGAAGACAAGGGTAAGAAGGTAGTGAATTGGATCTTTATCTGTCTGATTGCACTCGCACTCTTGTTCGTGGTCTATTCCGTCTTCATCGTATCTTAATGCAAGGTCTGGAGATAGAACGCAAATTCCTGGTGAAAGGTGACGGCTATAAGCAACAGGCTTATGGCAGTAGCCGTATCAAACAAGGTTATATCTGCAGCAGTCACGGACGTACCGTCAGGGTACGCATCCGTGACGAACGCGGATACCTGACCATCAAAGGCCCCTCGGAGAATGGTGGACTGAGTCGTTATGAGTTTGAGAAGGAGATTTCTCTCGACGAGGCGGAGCACCTGATGCAACTCTGTGAACCGGGCATCATCGACAAGACCCGTTGGCTCGTGAAGAGCGGCAGGCACACCTTTGAGGTGGATGAGTTCTATGGCGAGAATGCAGGACTGGTGATGGCCGAGGTGGAACTTGGTGCCGAGGATGAATCCTATGAAAAACCCGATTTCATCGGTCAGGAAGTGACCGGTGACCGCAGATACTACAACTCACATCTGAGGAAGAATCCCTTCAGCGTCTGGGGAAAATCAGCAGAATCAACAGACCGATAACGGCTGCGACTGTGACACCTGTGGCATTGGCAGCCAGGTCGAGGAAGTCGCCACTGCGGTGACCGCCTGTGCAGTATTCCTGTAACAACTCAATGATACCGCTCATCAGGATGGGTGCCAGCCATCCCCAGAAAAACAGTTTCTCATAGTCTGGTTTCTTGTGCTTGAAATAGTATTCCAGCCAGACGACGGTGAAGGTGCCCCCATACATCAGGATATGGACCCACTTGTCGATGAAACGGACATTATCGAGTGGGGTTTCTGGGAAGAAGGGGGTCAGGGACAGGATCCATATCAGGGCGATACAGACCACGGAAAGCGGGTATTTCTTTATATTGACCATTATTTCGGGTGCAAAATTACGAAATAATTGTGAATTATGAATTGTGAATTGTGAATTATTTTGTAATTTTGCAGCGAAAACATTTGAGATAGAGCAAATGGCTAATTTGGAAAGAGTTAGTTTTGGCAGCAAACTCGGGGTTATCCTGGCCACAGCCGGTTCGGCAGTGGGACTGGGTAACGTGTGGCGCTTCCCCTATATGACAGGACAGAACGGTGGTGCCGTGTTTATCCTGATCTATGTGGGTTGTGTGCTGCTTTTGGGCATCCCTTGTATGATCAGTGAGTTTATCATCGGTCGTCATGCACAGGCCAATACCGCCCGGGCGTATATTAAGGTGGGAGGACGACGGAATCCGCTCTCCCTGATCGGTTATATGAGTGTGCTCACGGGTTTCCTGATTACCGGCTATTACGCTGTGGTGTCGGGTTGGTGCCTGCAGTATATATATGCATCACTATTGGGTCATTTGAATGGCGACCCGGAATACTTCATGAATTATTTCGAGGCATTCTCGCAGGATCCCGTCAAACCAATCTTCTGGACCGTCCTTATCCTCTTTGCCACTTTCCTGATTATCGAACATGGGGTGCGCGACGGCATTGAACGGGCCTCGAAACTACTGATGCCCACCTTGTTTATTTTGTTGCTGATCATCGTGGGCGCCTCGTGCATGTTGCCCAATGCCAAGAGTGGTGTCGAATTCCTGTTTAAGCCGGACTGGAGCATGATCAATGGTGATGTGTTCCTTGGGGCACTCGGACAGTCTTTTTATTCAATGAGTATTGCCATGGGTTGTATCTGTACCTATGCCAGTTATTTCGCCAAGCATACGAACCTGACGGCTTCGGCTATCCAGATAGGTGTGATCGACTCGATTGTGGCTATCCTGGCAGGACTGATGATCTTCCCGGCAGCCTTCTCCGTAGGCGTGAACCCAGACAGCGGTCCCTCGCTGATCTTTATCACTTTGCCGAATGTGTTCCAGCAGGCATTCAGTGACCTCCCTGTGGTGGGTTACATCATCTCGCTGATGTTCTATCTGTTGCTGTCGCTGGCTGCCCTCACTTCGCTGATGTCACTTCATGAGGTAAGTACCTCCTTCTTCCAAGAGGAGTTACGCATCACCCGTAAGTCGGCAGCCTTAATTGTGACCATCTCCTGTTGTGTGATTGGTGCCTTCTGCTCCCTGTCACTCGGACCCACCGGACAGTTTATGCAATTCCTGGGCAAGTCGTTGTTTGATCTCTTCGACTTTGTGACGGGACAGATCTTCCTGCCGGTGGTCGGGTTCCTGACCTGTATCTTGATTGGCTGGTTCGTACCGCATAAGTTGGTACGCGACGAGTTTACGAATTACGGAACACTACGGGTGCAGCACTATTTCCACGTCTATCTCTTCTTGGTGAAGTATGTCTGTCCGATTTGTATCCTGTTTATATTCCTGCATCAATTGGGTCTTCTATGAGCGAGAGAGCGAATTTTGGCAGTAAAGTGGGCGTCGTCCTGGCAACGGCAGGTTCTGCCGTAGGACTGGGTAACGTGTGGCGCTTCCCGTTTATGGCGGGACATAACGGCGGGGCAGTCTTTATGTTGGTTTATCTGGGTTGTATCCTCTTGTTGGGTATCCCGGGGATGGTCAGTGAGTTTATTGTGGGCCGCCACTCGCAGGCGAATGCAGCACGTGCCTATGGTACTCTGACAAACAAAAAGGGCTGGGGAATCATTGGTCTGTTGGGTATCCTTACCTCTACGATTATCCTCGGTTTCTATTCCGTGGTGGCTGGTTGGTGCCTGCAATATCTGGGAGCCTCCGCTGTAGGCGGACTGAAAGGGGATACGGCCTACGTCCAACAGTATTTCCAGACTTTTTCAGGCGATCCTGTCAAACCGGCCGTCCTGGGTATCGCCTTTATCCTGATCACGCATTTCATCATTGTACGAGGGGTGCGTAATGGGATTGAAAAGGCTTCTAAGTTGCTGATGCCGCTGTTGTTTATCCTGTTGCTCATCATCGTGATAGCCTCCTGTTCATTGCCGAATGCGTCGGAGGGTATTGAGTTCTTGTTGAAGCCGGATTTCTCGAAGGTGAACAACAAGATGTTCTTAGAGGCACTCGGACAGGCTTTCTTCTCGTTGAGTCTCGGTACGGCCTGTCTCTGTACTTACGCCAGTTATTATTCTCGCCAGACCCATCTGCTGCAATCTGCCACACAGATAGCACTGGTCGATTTCCTGATAGCCCTGATGGCTGGACTGATGATTTTCCCGGCTGCCTTCTCTGTGGGCGTACAGCCTGATAGCGGTCCCTCCCTGATCTTTATCACTTTGCCCGGGGTATTCCAGCAGGCTTTTTCTTTTTTGCCTGCATTGGGCTATGTCATCTCCCTGATGTTCTATGCCCTGCTGATATTTGCCGCCCTGACCTCTACCATCTCCATGCATGAGATTGGTACGGCTTTCTTCCATGAGGAACTGAAGATGAAGCGACCTGTCGCTGCCTGGATAGAGACGATCGTGTGCAGTCTGATTGCCGTCTTCTGTTCGTTGTCGGTAGGTAACCCCGATATCCAGGTGCTGGGAATGCCCCTGATGGATTTCTGTGACCATCTGACAGCCCAGTATATGTTGCCAGCCGGTGCCTTGTTGACGAGTATCCTGGTGGGTTGGTTTGCCTCGAAGGCCTTGGTGCGTGAGGAGTTTACCAATTGGGAGACAGGCGGTCCTAAGTCGCTTTTCGGGGTCTATCTGTTTTGTGTCCGTTATATCGTGCCCGTCTGTATATTCCTGATACTCATGCATCAGTTTGGGGTGATATAGAGGGAAGATGTATGATGTAAGATGTATGATGTAAGATGTAAGAGAATACTATGGGATACATAAAGGAATTGTTTTATCTGAGGAAATCGGATAGGAAGGTGATTCTGACGTTGCTGTGTGTGATTGTGGTGGCGTTGGGTGTCATCTTTTTCACTGGTAACAGGAATAGTGAGTCGAATGGTTTGACAGCGGCTGACACCTTACCTGCCAAGGATGGCACGCGTGACTCTTTCCGCCGGAAACCATATCGGGAAAACGACAAGACGGTCTATGTCCGTACCAAGGTGGTGTATCGTGATACGGCCTATCGACGGGGAAAATCACTCGATCAGGGAGCGCATGATTCGGTGGTGGCGCATTATCAGACAAAGATCAAACCTGGTGAGCACATCGTATTGAATACGGCAGACACCACACAACTCAAGATGGTACCGGGTATCGGAACTTATTTCGCGAGGAAAGTGGTACAGTACGGCGAACGTCTGGGGGGCTATGTCAGTGTGGATCAACTCGATGAAATCGAAGGTTTCCCTTTGGATGCGAAGGATTATTTGGTTATTCAGGATGCCAGTCCCCGCAAACTGAACGTCAACCAACTCTCGCTCAACGAACTCCGTAAGCATCCGTACATCAATTTCTATCAGGCCCGGGCTATTACAGACTATCGTCGGTTGCACGGCCCACTTCGTTCGCTCAATGATTTGCGTCTCTCCAAAGACTTCCCTCCGGAGGAAATTGAGCGACTGATGCCCTATGTTGCGTACTGAATATATTAATAATTCATAATTAATAATCCATATTCATCATTTTTTTGTAATTTTGCAACAGAAACTAAAGACTCAAGAGATATGTTTGGATCATTATTACTGTTTGGACTTGGCATGCAAGAGATACTGGTTATCGCATTGATTGTCCTGCTGCTCTTCGGCGGCAAGAAGATTCCTGAACTGATGAAAGGACTTGGCAAGGGCGTCAAGAGTTTCAAGGAGGGCATGAATGAGGTGACGGATATCACGAAGGACGAGGATAAAGAAGTTAAAAGTGAAGAGTGAAAAGTGAAAGGATGAAAAGGTGAAGGAAACTGCACCAATGACCTTCTGGGATCACCTTGACGAACTGCGTTCTGTCATCATCCGCATCCTCGTCATCACGGTGGTGGCTGCTGCGGTGGCCTTCTGCCTGAAGGAGGAACTGTTTGCTGTGGTGCTGGCACCCCGCACGAGTGACTTCATCACGTACAGGCTGATGGGTGTGGAGCCGTTCGATATTCATCTGATGAATACAGGACTGACGGAGCAGTTCATGATACACCTGAAGACAGCAATGTATGCCGGTGTGCTGGTGGCCTCACCCTATATCATCTGGCAACTCTTCCGCTTCATCTCGCCAGCGCTCTATGACAATGAGAGAAGATATGCCACCCTGCTCTGCACGAGCGGCTACCTGATGTTCATGCTGGGCACGGCACTCAACTACTTCCTGATCTTCCCGTTGACGGTGAAGTTTCTGGGTACTTATCAGGTGAGTCCCGATGTGGCAAACATGCTGACGCTGCAGTCGTATATGGACACGTTGCTGATGATGTGCCTCGTGATGGGAATCGTGTTCGAACTGCCGGTGGTCAGTTGGATACTGGGTCGGATGGGTTTGATCAACAGGCAGATGATGCGCTCGATGCGCCGCCATGCCGTCGTGGCCATCTTGGTGGTGGCAGCCATTATCACCCCGACGACGGATGCGTTTACGCTCTTCGTGGTGGCCCTCCCGATATGGTTGCTCTATGAGGCGAGCATCTTGATTGTGAAAAGTGATAAGTGAAAAGTGAATAGTGAAAGGTAAAAAAGTAAATATAGATTCTATGTTACGTAAAATCAGAACAATCCTGGCAGCGGTGTTCTTTGTACTGATCACCCTGCTCTTCCTCGACTTCACGGGGACGCTGCACCAGTGGCTCTCCTGGATGGCGAAAATCCAGTTCCTGCCTGCTGTGATGGCTCTCAATGTGGTGGTCGTTGTGGCACTCCTGTTGCTAACCCTCGTTTTCGGACGTATCTACTGCTCGATTATCTGTCCGTTGGGTGTCCTGCAGGATGTCTTGGCGAGGTTCCACAGGAAAAAGAACAAGTACAGTTACTCCAAGGAAGTGCGCTGGCTGCGCTATCCGGTATTGGTGGTGTTTATCATTGCATTGGTGGCTGGGGTCGGCTCCTTCTTCCAGTTGTTGGCACCGTACAGTGCCTTCGGCCGTATTGCCACGATGATCTTCCAGCCGATATGGAAGTTCGGCAATAATATCCTGGCAACGATGGCAGAACGGGCCGATAGTTATGCTTTCTATACCGTTGATACGTGGATGCGTTCATTGCCCGTGTTTATCATTGCTGCCGTGACGCTGGTCGTACTCATCGTATTGGCTTGGCGCGGTGGACGTACGTATTGCAATACCGTCTGTCCTGTGGGTACTTTCCTCTCGTTCTTTGCCCGTTTCTCGTGGCTGAAGATCAATTTCGACGAGGAGAAGTGTAGGAACTGTTCGCTCTGCTCGAAGAACTGCAAGGCTGCTTGTATCGACTTTAAGACGCATACCGTCGATTATAGTCGTTGTGTGGTCTGCGGCAATTGCATTGACAGTTGTAAGTTTGGGGCTTTGAAATATGATAACGCTCGAATCCATGCAAAGGCCGATGCACCCGTCGATGCTTCCAAGCGTAGCTTCCTGGTTGCTTCAGCCCTTGTATCTACTGCAGCCTTGGCCCAGAAGAAGGAGAAAATCATGGATGGCGGTCTGGCAGAGATTGAGGATAAGGTGGCGCCGGAGCGTCAAACACCGTTGACCCCTCCAGGTTCCCTGTCCTTCGACCACTTTGCCCAACATTGTACGGGTTGTCAACTCTGTGTCTCGGATTGTCCAAACCAGGTGCTCCGTCCCAGCAGCGACCTGATGCACCTGATGCTGCCTGTCATGTCATACGAGCATGGCTACTGCCGTCCGGAGTGTACACGTTGCTCGGAGGTTTGTCCTGCGGGTGCCATCAAACTGATTGACAAAGAGGAGAAGACCTCTGTCCAGATCGGTCATGCCGTCTTTATCAAGAAGAATTGTGTGGCTATCACGGATAAGGTGGAGTGCGGCAACTGTGCCCGTCACTGTCCTTCTGGGGCTATTGAGATGGTGATGCTCGACGAGAATGATGAGGAGTCGCCCATGGTGCCTGCTATCAATGAGAGTGCCTGCATCGGTTGCGGTGCCTGTGAGTATGTCTGTCCGTCGCGTCCCTTCTCGGCCATCTACGTCGAGGGACATGAGGTGCATAAGAAGATTTGACGATTTACAATTTGACAATTTATGGAAAAGAGGAATATATCACGCCGTTCGTTTCTGAAGGCGTTTGGTGCGGGAGCAGTGGGAACGGCAGCTGTGATGGCTGGTTGTAAGGATGCCAGCAAGGCTGGAGAACAGGCTGCCAACGAGTATAAGAACCAGGTGGAGCCGCCCGTAGGTAAGATGACCTATCGTGAGAACCCCAAGACCAAGGAAAAGGTTTCGATTCTGGGCTATGGTATGATGCGTCTGCCGACGAAGGTCGATAACAGCGACGAGTTTGATCAGGACATGATCAACAAACAGATTGACTATGCCCTGGAGCATGGCCTGAACTATATCGATACGTCGCCTGTCTATTGTCAGGGTCTGTCGGAACGCTGCACGGGTATAGCCCTCAGTCGCCATAAGCGTAGCGAGTATTTCATTGCCACCAAACTCTCCAACTTCAACCGCGACTTATGGTCGTTTGAGAAGTCCAAGGAGATGTACCTCAACTCGATGAAGGAACTGCAGGTCGATTATATCGACTACTATCTGCTGCATGCCGTGGGTGGAGGTATGGATGAGTTCAATGGGCGCTATGTCGATAATGGCATGTTGGACTTCCTCCTGAAAGAGCGCGAGGCAGGTCGCATCCGTAACCTTGGTTTCTCATTCCATGGCTATAAGGCGGTGTTCGACGAGGTGCTGGGCTTGCAGGATAAGTACCATTGGGACTTCGTGCAGATAGAACTTAACTACCTCGACTGGGACTATGCCGACGAGATAAACAACCGTAATGTAGATGCCTCGTATCTCTATGCCGAACTTCAGAAACGCGGTATTCCCGCTGTCATCATGGAACCGTTGCTCGGTGGTCGTCTGGCCAATATGCCGCAGTATCTGGCCAAAGAACTGAAAAGCCGTGCCCCTGAGAGTAGTCTCGCCTCGTGGGCTTTCCGGTATGCGGGAACCCCAAAGGGTGTGTTGACGGTGCTTAGTGGTATGACCTATATGGAACATCTGAAAGATAATCTGCTCTCCTATTGTCCACTTGTCCCCCTGACCGATGAGGAGATGGAGTATCTGCATGGTGATATTGCCTTTAAGATTGTGGGTCTGGAAAATATCCCCTGCAACGACTGTAAATACTGCATGCCCTGTCCTTATGGCATTGATATCCCCGCCATCTTTGTGCATTACAACAAGTGCAAGAACGAGGGTTCGTTGCCGATGGGTGTGGGCGATAAGGAGTATCGGAAGCACCGTCGCCAGTACCTGATCTCATTGGACCGGGCTGTGCCGCGTGACCGTCAGCCTGACCACTGCATCCAGTGTGGCCAGTGCGAGCCCCATTGTCCGCAGAACATCCGCATCCCCCGCGAACTCAACAAGATCGATGAGATGATTGAGAAACTCAAACGAGATTCCGAAGGCACGGGTGCTGAGAAATAAAAAAGGAAGTGGTTGCCATGCGGCAACCACTTCTTGCTTAATACCTCTTGCTTTTGTCGGGATGAGGCGACTCGAACGCCCGACCCCTACGTCCCGAACGTAGTGCGCTACCAACTGCGCTACATCCCGCTCAAGGGTGCAATTGTGGTGCAAACCGAGAGCAGAAAACTCGTTTTATGCCGAGGTGCAGCCCACAATCGCCGGCGATTTTTTCAAATCGTCGGCAAAGGTACGGAGTTTTTTTGAAATACGTGCATAAAAAGGAGTTTTTTTTTAATTTTTATGCTGACGGTAGTAACTACGGAACTGGTCGTACTCATCGCATTTACGGATATAATCCTCCTGCGGTTGGTCGCCTACCAGTTCGTAGAGCGCCTGATAAGCACGGTATTGCGGTGAACTCGGATTGTATTTCTTGACATACTCCGCCTGCTCAGAATCCCATACGCTCTCGCACCACAGATTCTTGTTGCTTTCGCCGTAATAGACGACACCGTAGAGTTCGCGGTAACTCAGTCCGAAGAGGGCTTTGCGCTTCAGGGCAGGGTCGGACGACATGGCTGCCTTCTGGAGCATCTCTATGGCCTTCTGGTCAAAGTCAACCTCGTCGACACGCACATTATCGTAGCAACTCTTGTAACTCCGCAAAAGCCACCAGCAGTCGCCGTGGATACTGGCCTGGGCATAGTAGGTGGCGAGGTTGTAACAGCGCTGGTCGTAGGCCTTGTCTTTCAAGAGGTTGAGCGAGCCTTCCATCATCTGCATCTCCTTACAGAAGTCGAGTTTGAGGTTCTTCCACCATTGGACGTTCTTCTCCCAGGCCTCATCGGTATTGAGCCACTGACGCTTCATCCATGGTTCCACATTATAGTGGCGATAGACGGAATAGTAGCGGTATTCTCTGCTGCAATAGTCGTTGTAGAAGGAGAGGGGGATGTCCTTCAGCCATTGGATGGCCTTGTCCCACTGGCAGAGACGCATGTACTTCGTGCCGATGAGATCGGAGAGCACCGTGTCGTTCTCGTGGAGGGTAGCCTTCAGGAACTTGTCGAGTTTGTTGTTGGCGGGGGTGTTGGTGTAGAAGAGATATTTCTCCGTACTGCCGACATTGAGAGTGTCGAGGTCGAAACCACAGCCAGAACTAAAGAGTGCGCGACTGATGGCGGTAAGACGTATGGGGTTGGATCTGTAATGAGGCACGAGTACCTTGCTGGTAAGACGGTTTTCGGCTTCTAAGAAGAAACTGCCTCCTTCTCCTTCTTGTTTCTGCTTGAGCCATTGCAGTTCGTCAGCCAGATAGTCGTCGAAGGCCTCGCCGGGCTTGGCCTGAGCGGCGGTGATATAAAGCAACAGTACGCGGGCATTGTCCTTCATGCGGTCGGTGCCTTCGAGTTTGACGGCATCGAGGATGTCCTTGGCGGCTTTTTTCTGGTCGCCGGCGAGGAACTCCAACCAAGCTTGGGCACTCTTCCACATGATGGGACAGTCGGTCTTGCCCTCGCGGACCACCAACTCACAGAACTGCTGCATCTGCCACGACTCCTGTTTGTTGATGTCGCGGATGAACTGCTTACCGATGGAACCGCCACCGCCGTTGACAGCATCGGCGGCCTCCTGGGCATTGTTCACGAAGTCCTTGAGCAACCAAGGCAGGGCCTTCGAGGTGGGGTTCTGTTTGTAGTGCTGACTGATGGCGAGGTAGGAACGTTTCTTATAGAACTGTGTCATCAGACTCTCCTCGTCGTCCATCTCGGCAAAGAGTTCGCCAGCCTCAGCCTCACGACCGGTCTTGTAGAGGGCTCCGGCGTAGATATTCTTCATCATGTCCTTATAGACCGTCTCGATAAACTGACTGGCAGTCTGTTCCCAGTAGGTGACGTTTTCCTGGTGCTGTCCCAGTATCATGTTACAGCGCATGTAGAGCAGGGCGTGCTGGGAGCGCAGTTTGGTCTTTGTCTTGCCGAGGGCATATGTGCGAACAGTCTGCAGCGTACGTTTCTGGCCCTCGATATCTTCCTTCGTGGGGTAATTCCACTCATACTGTTTGCGCTGCTCGATATCGACGCAATCGAGATATTTCTGCAGGTTCTGGATATAACTGACCATCAGGGCATCGCCCTTCTGCTGGGCAGCCTTGATCACCTCGTCGGCATTGAACCAAAAGTACTCCTCCGTCGAACCGAGGTAGGCTTTCCAGTTGTCGTTGCAGATTTTCTCCACGCGGTTTTTGAAGTTGTTGCCGATATAGGGGCTGAACAGGTAATAGTTGTCCGTACCACCTCCGGCACAGGCAAGCATCGGCAGCGTTATGGCTGTCAATAGACTAATGATGATAAATCTCTTCATAGGTTTCTGGTTTGTATCTGTTAATATTATCTTTGTCTAAATGATAGGTGATGATGGAACGACTGAGATCTGGACGCTCTTTCTCCATCGCCTGTTTTACCTTGAGTATCTCTTCTGCCTCAACGGTATGTTCTACGCGTATGCTGTGGATGTCCCTGACCCAGTGGAAGACAGGATAGGCGGCGGCTAAAGGCAGTGGGTATTTATCGAGCCGGTCCAGATAGGGATGTACATCGCGATAGTCGAGGATGGGGTTACGCTCCTCCCACTTTTTGGGATCGCCCGTATTGTAGATCATCAGGGCACCGTAATCCACAGGTGGTGCCTCCATCGAGAGTTGATGCAAGCGGATGGTAGTAGAGAGTATAGCATTTCTCTTTTCACTATTCACTTTCCACTTTTCACTGACTTCCTTTAGGAAGTTGTAGTAGGTCTTGCGGCTCTTGGAGGTATAGTCGCAGTCGATCTGTATCTCGCGTACATTATTAATATTATTCGTCTCGTTCATCTGTTGGATGCGCTTGACGAGTTTCTCTGCCAGACCTTCATACTTCTGATGCATGCAGTCTTCCGTGATATAGACGGTAGGGATGATCTCGATGCTGTCAGGCAAGGTGTCGGAAAAGGTGATGGTGGCGTTGGGTTTGGGTTCTGCGGCCCCATCATTGAGTACTACGTCGAAATAGCGGCAATAGATCTTATTGATATGGTATTGCTGGAGGAAAGCCCGTTCTGTCGAGTCGAGCCGGAGGTCGGTACGCCAGTAATAGACGGCATTGCCCTCCTCTAACTCGGCTATACCTTTCTGCTTATTGCATCCTACCATCAGCAGGCACAGCAACAGCCCTATCCAAATGATGTTTCTTTTAATACTCAATGTCCAATGGTCAATGTTCAATGATTACAGTAGTTCAGGCAGTTGGAAGAGTTTGTTACTGTTGCTGCCCTTGATGAGGATATAATAGCCCTCGGGACAATGCTCCCGGATAGCGGCCTTCACCTCTTCCACATCGTGGAATTTCCTGAAAGCACAGGGGATATCCTTGAAGTTGTCACCCACGAGCCATACCTCATCATAGCCTGCCTGTTCCAGATAGTTCACCATCTGACGGTGTTCCTTGTCGCTCTCAGTGCCCAGTTCGCCCATCTGTCCGAGGATGGCCATCTTCTTGTCGGCCTGAATCAGGCTGAAGTTCTCTAAGGCCGCCTGCATGGAGGTGGGGTTGGCGTTGTAGGCATCTACTATCAGGTGGTTCTTCTCTGTAATGGTCATCTGACTGCGGTTGTTCGAAGGCACATAGTTCTCGAGGGCTTCACAGATTTTCTTGCGTTCCACGCCGAAGTTGATACCTACAGAGATGGCTGCTAGGAGATTGTCTATGTTATAGGCTCCGATGAGGTGTGTCTGTACCTTGTGCCATTTGGTGCTACGACCTTCTTCCTCCAATGTCATCAGTGGTTCGCGCCAACGGAACTTGAGGAAGGGATTGCACTCTATCACCTCACCACTGATACAGGCATACTGATTGTCGGGGCTGGTGGAGTAGGGGGTGAGCCAAATCTCCTCATCGTCGCCAATCTGATCCATCAGGTATTCGTTGTCGGCATTGATGAAGATAAGACCGTCCTCACGGGTACGGAGGAAATCATAGAGTTCGCACTTGGTCTTGATGACTCCTTCGAACGAGCCGAAACCCTGCAGGTGGGCACGACCCACGTTGGTGATGAGACCACAGGTAGGCTCTGCCGTTTCTACGAGGGTCTTGATATCGCCCGGATGACTGGCACCCATTTCAATCACGGCTATCTCATGCTCTTTCGTCAGACGGAACAGCGTCTTGGGTACACCCACGTCGTTGTTGAAGTTGCCCTGGGTGTAGAGTACGTTGTATTTCTGTGAGAGCACGGCAGCGACCAGTTCCTTCGTGGTGGTCTTGCCGTTGGTGCCAGTGATGCCGATGACGGGGATATCGAACTGACGACGGTGCTCACGGGCCAGGTCCTTGAAGGTCTGCAAGCAGTCATCGACGAGGATGAGGCGATCACTAGATATCCTAGGATCTCCTAGGTTCCCTAGGATTGCCTTGTCGTCTATAATTGCATAGGCACAACCCTTTTCCAAGGCCTGCAAGGCGAATTTGTTACCGTCGAACGACTCTCCTTTCAGGGCGAGGAAGATGCTTCCTTCAGGACAGTCACGACTGTCTGTCGTGATGCAGGGATGCTGCTGATAGAGGTTATATAGTTCCTTAATTTCCATAAACTTCGTAATTTTTGTGCAAAATTACAAAATAATTATGAATTATGAATTATGAATTATGAATTATTTCGTAACTTTGTAGGCGAATATGGACTATACGTTGAATGTACATGGTCTTCTGATGGACCTTGACGTGCCTCAAGTGATGGGTATCCTGAATGTGACACCCGACTCTTTCTATGCTGGGAGTCGCAGTCAGACGGAGGAAGCAATTGCCGCTCGCTGCCACCAGATTATCAGCGAAGGAGGTTCTCTCATCGATGTGGGTGCCTGTTCCACCCGTCCGGGTGCTGAGGTGGCATCTGAGGCGGAGGAGAGGGAACGGTTGCGCCTTGCTCTGGCTGTGGTGCGTCGCGAAATGCCTTCTGCCGTGGTTTCTGTCGATACCTTCCGTCCCGACGTGGCGCGGATGGTTGTAGAGGAGTATGGGGCCGATATCATCAACGATGTGAGCGAAGGTAGTCCGGAGATGTTCCGTATGGTGGCCCGTCTGGGAATACCTTATATATTAATGTCTGTACAGCCTACGATGCGTGATACGCTGTTGACTTTTGCCCAAAAGGTACAGCAGTTGCGCGACTTCGGGGCCAAGGATATCATCCTTGATCCGGGCTTCGGCTTTGGTAAGACCCTAGAGCAGAATTACCAGATGATGAATGAGTTGGAGCAGTTGCAGACGATGGAACTTCCTGTGCTCGTAGGGGTCTCGCGTAAGTCGATGATCTACAAGAAGTTCGGTTGTACGCCCGATGAGTCGCTCAATGGTACGACGGCACTCAATACCATCGCTCTGATGAAGGGCGCCAGCATCCTCCGCGTACATGATGTGCGTGAGGCCGTGGAGTGTGTTAGCATCGTCCAGCAAATAAAATTGTAAATTGTTAAATAGTAAATTATAAGGTGTTTTTTGAATTTGGCATAAAGGACGTCATCGACATATTACTGGTCGCTCTGATGTTGTTCTATATTTACCGGCTGATGCGTGAGTCGCGTTCGTTGAACGTGTTCATCGGCATCATGATGTTTGCCGCCCTTTGGTTGTTTGTCTCTCAGGTTCTGGAGATGCGTCTGTTGGGCTCCATCATGGATAAGTTGGTGAGTGTGGGTGTGATAGCGATGATTGTCATCTTCCAGGAAGACATCCGGAAGTTTCTCTATAACGTGGGTGCCCATCAGCGTATGAGAACCCTGTCCAAACTGTTCACCTCGAAGAATAAAGAGCGTGAGGCAAAGATGGAGGTGATGACCACCATCATCCCGATCGTCATGGCTTCGCAGAATATGAGCCGTGGGAAGGTGGGTGCGTTGATTATCATTGAACGGAATGTGCCACTTGACGATATCATTGTGACTGGCGACCAGATTGATGCGAATGTCAACCAACAGTTGATAGAGAACATCTTCTTCAAGAACGCACCGCTTCACGACGGTGCCATGATCATTTCGAAGAAACGCATCAAGGCGGCAGGATGTATCCTGCCCGTGAGCCACGACCTGAGTATTCCCAAGGAACTGGGTCTGCGCCATCGTGCGGCCATGGGTGTCTCACAGGAGAGTGATGCCGTGGCAGTGGTGGTCAGCGAGGAGACGGGTGGCATCTCTGTGGCTATCAGGGGAGAGTTCCACTTGCGCCTGTCGGCAGAGGATCTGGAGAGCCTTTTGAGCAAGGAACTGGCAGAGTAATGAATCAATTTTCAAAACAATTAAATATAAACAGACTATGGATTTATTAAGTCAAATTGTTGCGCGTGCCAAGTCAAACAAGCAGCGCATCGTGCTCCCCGAGGCTACAGAGGAGCGTACACTTCGTGCAGCCGACAGAGTGTTGGCTGACGATATTGCAGACATCATCCTGTTGGGTAATCCTGACGAGATCAATAAACTCGCTGCAGAGTGGGGACTGACCCATATCGGTCAGGCTACCATCATTGATCCGGAGAACAGTCCGAAGGCTGAGGAATATGCTGAGAAACTGGCAGAGTTGCGCAAGAGCAAGGGCATGACCATCGAGGAAGCCCGTAAGTTGGTGAAGAACCCGCTCTACTATGGTTGTATGATTATCAAGACGGAAGGTGCTGACGGACAGATTTCCGGTGCCCTTTCTACCACAGGCGACACCCTGCGTCCTGCCCTGCAGATCATCAAGTGTGCCCCTGGCATCACCTGCGTGAGTGGCGGTCTGCTGCTTATCTCGAAGCAGAAGCAATATGGCGAGGACGGTGTGCTCGTAGTGGCTGACGTGGCTGTGACGCCGATGCCTGATGCAAATCAGTTGGCACAGATTGCTGTCTGCACAGCTCAGATGGCAAAGGCCGTGGCTGGTTTCGAGGATCCCCGTGTGGCTATGTTGAGTTTCTCGACGAAGGGTTCTGCCAAGCACGAGGTATGCGACAAGGTGATTGAGGCTACCCGTTTGGCCAAGGAGATGGCGCCCGACCTGAAGATCGATGGTGAACTCCAGGCTGATGCTGCCCTTGTTCCGTCAGTCGGTGCCAAGAAGGCGCCCGGTTCTGACATCGCCGGTAAGGCCAATGTGCTCGTATTCCCCAACCTTGAGGTAGGAAACATCGGTTATAAGATGGTACAGCGTTTAGGTGATGCCATTGCCATCGGTCCTGTGTTGCAGGGTATTGCCCGTCCTGTCAACGACCTCTCCCGTGGTTGTTCGGTGGATGACATCTATTATATGGTTGCCATTACCGCCTGCCAGGCTATGGATGCGAAGAAGTGAGAAGTGAAAAGTGAACAGTGAATAGTTAAGAAGTTATGAAGATATTAGTATTGAATTGTGGCTCTTCGTCGATCAAGTACGCCCTGTACAACATGGACGACAAGAGCGTGATGACCAGTGGCGGTGCTGAGCGTGTGGGCTTGGACGGTGCCTTTGTCAAGGTGAAACTGGCCAATGGCGAGAAGAAACAGATCATGCACGACATCCCCGAACATACCGAGGGTGTGAAGTTCATCTTCTCATTGCTCACCGATCCTGAGATTGGAGTTATCAAGAGTCTCGACGAAATTGATGCTGTGGGTCATCGTATGGTGCATGGTGGCGAGAAGTTCAATAAGTCTGTCATCCTGACCGACGAGGTGCTGAAGACCTTTGAGGCGTGTTCTGATCTGGCGCCGTTGCACAACCCAGCCAACCTGAAGGGTGTGAATGCCGTGAAGGAACTGATGCCGGGTCTGCCGCAGGTGGGCGTCTTTGATACCGCATTCCACCAGACCATGCCGCCTAAGGCATATATGTACGCCATTCCTTACGAACTCTATGAGAAGTACGGCATCCGCCGCTACGGTTTCCACGGAACCAGCCATCGTTATGTGTCTGCCCGTGCCTGTGAGTTCCTGGGCATCCCCGCTGAGGGCACGAAGATGGTGACCTGTCACGTTGGTAATGGTGGTTCGATTGCTGCCGTCGTCGATGGCAAGTGTATTGACACTTCAATGGGTCTTACCCCGTTGGAGGGCCTGATGATGGGAACCCGTGCCGGTGATATCGATGGTGGCGCTATCACGTTTATCGAAAAGAAACTCGGTTTGGATGCCGATGGCATGAGCAACCTGCTCAACAAGAAGAGTGGTGTGGCTGGTCTGACGGGCGGCTCTTCCGATATGCGTGATTTGGAGAGTGCTGCCAAGAGTGGTGACGAGCGTGCCAAACTGGCTCAGGATATGTATTTCTACCGCATCAAGAAATATATCGGTGCCTACGCTGCTGCGATGGGTGGCCTCGACGTGGTGGTGTTCACTGCCGGTGTCGGTGAGAACCAGATCAGCATGCGTTCTGAGGTGTGTAAGAACATGGAGTTCCTCGGCATCAAGTTCGACGAGGAGAAGAATAAGGTACGTGGAGAAGAGGTGGTCATCTCTGCCGACGACTCGAAGGTAAAAGTCGTTGTCATTCCTACCGATGAGGAACTGATGATTGCCACCGACACGATGAATCTCCTGAAGTAACCCAAACCTCTACTCACATTTAGGGAAATCCCGCAACACAATTCGGGATTTCCCTTTGTTTTTCCCCTTTCTTTGCCGTACCTTTGCAGTGTGATAATTAAACAAATGTCGAACTAAAGATATAGAAAGGGTACAATTATGAAGAAGATCTACACAATGCTGATGATGGCGATGATGGCACTGACCTTCACCTCTTGCGAGGATGAATTTATCGCCGACACCCTTGAGGGAACTTGGAGTGGAAACATGTTTATTTCCTCTTACTGGGATGGCAGGACATACGATATCACTCGTTCGGAGATTACCTTCGAGATAGATCCGTTCCGTTTTACCAAAGGCTCGGGCTACTGGGTGGACTATTATAGCCATGCTCCTTGGGACTATGTGGCCAACCATATTGACTGGTCTGTCAGGAACGGTGTCATCTACATCTATTTCATCGAGGATGGCGATAGGATAGAAATCCACGACTATCACCTCAACTCCAAGCGTTTCTATGGCACGATCTACGATGGTGACAATCTGGTCGATTTCGAACTCTACTGCGTGAGCCGTCCGCGTTACGATGACTACTGCTGGGGCTTCGACAGTTGGTACGACGATTACTACTGGGCACGCACCCGCTCTGGCGAAGCCGACAGCACCAAGGTGATGGAGAAGCCGAAGCGCTTTGTGAATCCTGAACTGAAGAAATAAAAAGAAAGCCGTTCAGATCGAGCGGCTTTCTTTATGCTATTGTCTTGTAGAGGGTCGTCGCATTGTGACGGCCCTCCATCACGTCGAGGATTTCCTCTTCCGATGATAGGTTGAAGTCGCCGGGGATGGTATTCTTCAGGGCTGCAGCAGCGAGCGAGTAGTTCAGTTGCTGCTGTCTGTCGTTGGGGAAGAGACTGACGGCATGGAGCCAACCACCCATGAAGGCATCGCCCACACCAACGGGATCCACCACGTCGGGGATATCGATGATGGGTGCCTGCAACAATTTCCCTTCTGTCCAGAGCAGGGCTGTGAGGGTGTGATGACTCGACGATACAATATTGCGCATACCCATCATCCAGTGTTTCAGACGGGGATACTGGGCGTGCAGTTCGTCGAACCACTCGCCGTATTCCTTCATCTGCATCTCGAAGTTGGAGTCGGTGGCGGTGAAGGGAGGCTGGGGATGCTGCGAGAGCCAGTCGAATTCGATGGCGTCGCCAAACATCATATCGCAACGGGAGAGCATCTTGCTCAGTGTCTCACGGGGAGTCGCCCCCTCGTATTTCCACAGGTTCTTGCGGTAGTTGATATCAAAGCAGACGGTCACACCCAGTTCGTCGGCAATGTCCAAGGCCTCGAAGGTGGCTGCCGCAGCCTGTTGGGAAATGGCAGCGGTAATGCCCGATACGCAGAAGTAGGCACAGTCCTTCAGTATCTCGCGCCAGGGAATCATACCCGGCTTCAGGTCATAGTAGGCTGAACCGCTACGGTCATAGATCACCTTGGCAGCCCGCATACCTGCAGGTGGCTCGAAATAATAGGTACCGATGCGTTGACCGCCATAGAGTACATGACTTGTATCCACGCCCAACTGGGCCAGGTTCATGGCACCGGCATGACCCACGGGGGTGTCCGGCAGACGGGTGATATATGTCACATTCTCGCCCTGCGATGCCAGCGATACTGCCACATTGGCCTCACTGCCACCATACTTGCTGGTAAACATATCCCCCTGCGTCAGTCGCAGATGGTCTGGCTTTGAGAATCGGAGCAACAACTCTCCGAAAGTTACAATCTTCTTGCTCATATAGTTTAGTTTTCCCTTCTTCCCTTCTTACTTTTTTACCTTTTTACCTTTTCTACGGTTGGCTTTCGCCCTCAATATATTGCGACGTGAGTAGATGCTCACCATCATAGACCACGTAGGAGAACTGGGTGATCCAGTCACCAAGAATAATCATCCGGGCTTTTTTCGTCAGTTGCAAATCCACCTCGATATGACGGTGGCCATAGATGAAATAATCCACATTGGGGTGATATTGGATATATTTCTTCGTGTAGAGCACCAGATGCTCGCGACTCTCGCCCATATAGGGAGGTTCCTCGTTGTTGGGGCGCTTCAGCCTACTGTGCTTGGCCCAATTCAGTCCGAACCACATACCCCAGCGGGGATGCAGAGCGGAAAAGGCCCATTGGCAGGTCTTATTGTGGAAGATGCTCTTGATCAGTTTGAAGTTCTTGTTGGGATCGCCGAGTCCGTCGCCGTGAGCCAGGAAGAAGATCTTTCCGTAGATCTCCGTTGTTTCGGGCTGCTTATGCAGGATGACGCCACATTCCTTTTCCAAGTATTCGTAGGCCCAGATATCGTGATTGCCTGTGAAGTAATGCACCTCCACACCCATGTCCGTCAGTTCGGAGATCTTTCCCAAGAAACGGGTGAAGCCCTTAGGCACCACGTATTTGTATTCGTACCAGAAGTCGAACATATCGCCGAGCAGATACACGGCTGCCGCTTTTTCCTTGATGGAGTCAAGGAAACGTACCAACCGTCGCTCCTGCATCCTCTGGTGCGGAACCGCCAGCGACCCAAGATGGGCATCAGATAAGAAATATATCGGTTTCATCTTTAATCAAATCCAAGTTCGACGCGGGCTTCTTCACTCATCATACTTTGATCCCAGGCAGGCTCGAACACCAAGTTGACATTGGCTCCCTTGATGCCCTCGACACTCTCCACCTTTGTACGCACATCTTCTAAGATATAGTCCGCCGCAGGACAGTTCGGTGCAGTAAAAGTCATCTCTAATTCCACCGTGCTGTCTTCTTGCACATCAATCTTATAGATCATTCCCAAGTCATAGATATTGACGGGAATCTCCGGATCATAGACCGTCTTCAACACATCCACAATCCGTTCCTCAAGCAATGTCTTTTCCTCTTGCGTCATTCCTTCATTTTCTTTTCAGTCGGCAAAGGTAGTGCAAATTGAGCGAAATACCAAAGAAAAAGCAGAAAAGTATAAAGTTATTCTGATAATTTCTTTTGTTTTTTCTTGTCTGTTTCATTTTTATTCATTATCTTTGCAACCAAAAGAATAAGAATAGCAGCAAAGATAACTTTATTACTAATCATTTAATTCAATCAACATGAGAAAGATTTTTAATTGGGTGATCGCCGCGACCCTTATCTGTGGCGCAAGTGTGCTGACATCGTGCAGCGACAAGAACGACAACCCTGTGGAACCCGAAAAGCCCGTGGTGAATGCAGACCGACAGGCCTTTGAGAAAGAATTCTCGAGCGCCTTGCAAAAGAGTGCTGAGCAGATACGCTTTGACGCCATCAAACAGGCTCTGGTAACTATCGGCACCTTCTTCGAAACTATCGATGAGGATGCGCTGGGTGAACAGGTGAAGAACATGATCCCTGATATCCTGGCGAGCACAAGTCCGATAGTAACTGAGACTCTGAGTGAGGAAGAATACAAGGCAGTATGCACTACCTTGAATGAGCGCTTTGATATGAGCGAGGAGGACGTGAAGAAGATGGGCGGCTTCCTGCTGGTGGATGCCTACAACACCATCGGTACGAAGAAGGTAACCTTTAAGGACGGCAAGGCTACACAGAGTGAGAATGACGGCTTCTGCATCGAGAACATTGACAAAGACGGCAAAAGTTCAAGTATTACGCTGAAGTTCAAGGACGAGCGCGACGGTGTGCGTTTCTTCGTTACCCGTGTGGCTAGTGTTATGCCCGTATGTATCCAGTTCCCTCAGCAGATTGACATCACCGTCTCAACTGCTAACGGTTTTGAATTGAATGGTAGCGTAAGCCTGAGCACCGATGCTCCCTCGCGCTACATCTCGTTCAAGTACAGCCAATGGACAGGCATCTGCGGTCTGACTGCAGACTATGAGGGTCGTAACGAGACGTTACAAGCACTCATCAACCACGGTAAGGATCGTTCATTTGACATTGCTGTTGGTTTCGGCATCGATGGTGTTGAGAAGGCAACTCTTGCCGTACTGGGCATGAACAAGCCTTACTCGGATGAGTACATTGATAGCGATGAACTGAAGAGCCTGCGCGACTGCGGTCCATTCTTCTCTGCCGCTTACGACGTGCTGAAGGCTATCAATGGCAGTACTGTGGATGATATTGAATTCACCCTTGGCGGAAGACTTGTCTTCAACGTCCAAGTTGATGATGTGGCTGCTTGTCTGCTCGCCCTCGGCAATATCCGTAAGATGCACGGCACACAACCGGGCTTCGAGGCTGTAGATAAGTACACACAGCTACTGAACGATCATTTCCACTATACCGTTGGTATCAAGGGCACCAACATCAAGGCTCAGGGTAGTCTGGTTACCGTCATGAAGGGCTTTAATGAGAAGGAGTTCCAGCCAGCTTTGGCTCTGCAGTTCGCCGGTGAGACGAAACCAATGGTACTGTTGGATCGCATGAGCGAGCAGGATATGGCTAACTACAAAATGATGATAGGTGCCGTGGAGGAGATGGGCGAGTACGTTTCGGAAATGCTCAAGAAGTTGAAGGAGAAGTTTAGTGGGATTAAACTCATGTAATCTATAGATTGGTACGGGGGGCGAACCCCACAGGTCATTACGAACGAGCCGTAATCTCACCTTTAACGAGATTACGGCTCGTTGCTTACGACATTACGGCTCACCCCTCACGAGATTACGGCTCGTGTTTTTTTACAAAATGTGATATTATCTTTCAGCACTTGCCTAACTCGTGGTAGGAGTAGTACTGACCGTCTGTGATGATGACATGATCCATGAAGTGGATGCGCATCAGTTCGCAGGCTCGTTTGATGTCCTTGGTCAGTTCGTTGTCGGCATGGCTGGGGGTGAGGTTGCCTGAAGGGTGGTTGTGGCAGACGGCGAGGATAGTGGCATTGGCCAGCACGGCCTCGCGGATGATGATGCGGATATCGACGGCGGTTTCCGTGATGCCACCGTGTGAGATACGTACCTTTTTGATGAGGCGATGATTTTGGTTGAGTAGCAATATCCAGAACTCCTCTACGTCAAGGTCCTGCATCTGAGGGTGCATCTCGTTGTAGATCTTGGTGGCGCTATTCAGTTTTGGCCGTTCCTCGGGACTTTCCTGCTGGCGACGCTTTCCGAGTTCGCAGGCAGCGAGGATGGTGATGGCCTTTGCCTCACCGATGCCGTTATAGGTGCAGAGGTCGCGGATGGTCTTCTTACCGAGGGTGTTGAGGTTGTTGTGACAGTCGTTGAGCACGGTTTTCATCAGATCGACGGCACTCTCTTTCGTAGAGCCGGAGCCGATGAGAATGGCCAATAACTCAGCATTACTCAGCGCTTCTGTTCCGAGTTCTGCCATCTTTTCACGCGGGCGGTCTTCTTTTGCCCATTTGTTGATTGTAAGTTTTTCCATAGTGATTTAAAGATTGATGAATAACTATTTGTAGAATGTTCGTTCGAATGCTGTGAATTCGTCTTGTTTGAGAACACATCGTTTCAGCCAGGCTTCGATAAAGCCGAGACCGTAGCCCGTCAGTTGGACGAAGGCGGCAGGGATGCTGAGCAGACCCACCCAGAGACTACGGTTGCGGATAGAGGAATCGATGAAGATGATGCCGCTATAGAGTAAGAGTGGTAGCAGGGCCAGGATGCAGAAAACGGAAAGCATCAGACAACCGAGAACACCAAGAGTGAATACCGTCGGCAACAGATGCACGAGTTTCAAGGTGCCGGGGTGACGCTTGGTCAGGTTGATACGGGCGATACCACTGTTATACACTTGACGGAAGAACTTACGGAAGTCTGTGCGTCGTTTGTGCCATACCCATGCCTCTGGGAAGAGTCGGGGCTTGTAGCCTGCTTCCACGATGCGGTAGGAGAAATCGATGTCCTCACCGAAGCGCATCTTGGAAAAACCGCCCAGTTGGAGATAAACGTCGCGACGGATGCCCATATTGAAAGAACGGGGGTAGAACTTGTCTAATTTAGCTTTTCCTCCCCGGATGCCGCCTGTGGTAAAGAAGGAAGTCATGGAGTAGGAGATGGCCTTTTGTACTGGGGTGAAGGAGGGATGGGCTGCATCGGGACCGCCGAAACATTGAACTTCCTCCAAATTGCGGTCGATTGCGGCGAGATAACCCTCGGGGAGGACGACGTCGGAATCGAGGATGATGATCCAGTCGCCGTTGGCACGTTCGGCACCGTAATTCCGGCTTTGGCCTGGGCCGCTGTTCTCCTTGACGTAATAATGCAAAGCAAGGATGTCTGCGTATTTGTCGCAAACATCCTTGCAGGGGTTTACCGAACCATCTTCCACAATGATGACCTCGAAGTCCTGTTGTGTCTGATTAGATAGGCTTTCGAGTAATTCATCGACCTCGTCGGGACGATTGAAGACGGGAACGATAATGGAAAATTTCATTATTCCTTTACGCGCTGCAGATAACTGCCGTCACGGGTATCCACCTGAATGAGGTCGCCCTCATTGATGAACAGGGGAACGCGTACCTCAACACCAGTCTCCAGAGTGGCGGGCTTCAGGGTGTTGGTGGCGGTGTCGCCCTTCACACCAGGCTCAGAATGAGTCACGCGGAGCACCGTCTTAACGGGCATTTCAGCATAAAGGATAGTACCGTCGGTAGTGTCAGAGACAACCTCCACGATATCACTTTCCTTCATGTACTCATGACCGATCACGAGTTCATTGTCGATGGGAATCTGCTCGAAGGTCTCCTGGTTCATGAAGATACGTCCACTCTGATCCTCGTAGAGATACTGGTAGGGGCGACGCTCGATGACCACGTCCTCGAGTTTCTCACCGATGTTGTAGCGGCGTTCCAAAACGCGACCATCGGAAACGTTCTTCACCTTGATGATCATGATTGTGTTACCCTTGCCTGGCTTTCTGTGCTGGAAATCGATGCACACCCAAATGCCACCGTCCATGCGGATGGCAGTGCCTTTTTTAATGTCTTGTGAATTAATCATATAACTTCTAAAATATTGATTTTATATCGTTTTCGGCTGCAAAATTACTGTAAATTGAGCGAAAAACCAAAAAAACTCACATATTTCTTGCGTAATTCAAAAGAAATGAGTACTTTTGCACCCCAAATCGGTGAAAATAGTAACAAATAAATAAGTAAAAAGCAATGAAAAGAACATTTCAGCCCCACAATCGCCGTCGCGTGAACAAGCACGGCTTCCGTGAGAGAATGGCCACCAAGAATGGCCGCTGCGTTTTGGCTTCACGTCGTGCCAAAGGACGTAAGAAGTTGACGGTTTCTGACGAGAATCACGGAAAGTAATTCTTCCGGTTTCGTAGAAAAATAAGTTAAAACAGAAAGAAGTAGAGGTAATCTTTGCTTCTTTCTGTTTTTTTGTTATTACAAATTTGGTTTTTCATTCGTTTATTCGTACCTTTGCAACCATGAAAACAAAGGAGTTCTTCGGAAAGTTTGTAAGTGGCTATCTGCTGGGTAATCTGCTGGCGATGGCGCTGGTGATAGTTCTGCTCTGTATCGGTGTGAAATACGGACTGGAATGGTACACCCATCATGGGGAGGGTATCGTGGTGCCAAAGGTGGAGGGCATGGTCTATGCGAATGCCCGTACACTGGCGGAAGAAAAAGGACTGAATATCATGGTGACAGACTCAGGTTACAACAAGCGTCTGCCTGCCAACTGCATTCTGGCCCAGAGTCCCGGTGAGGGTACTACCGTGAAGGAAGGACACACCATCTACGTGACGGTGAACTCGCCTTCGTCGCCTTCGTTCTCCATTCCTGATGTGGTGGATAACAGTAGTTACCGTGAGGCGGAGGCCAAACTGATGGCCATCGGCTTTAAACTCCTCCCGCCGAAGTATGTGCCTGGCGAGAAGGACTGGGTGTATGGCATCCTCAGTCGAGGTCGTCGGGTATCGACGGGTGACATGGTGTCTATCGACTCTCCTCTGACGCTGATAATCGGTAGTGGTATGTACGACAGTGAAGAAGAGGACTTCGACTATGTGGAACCTGGCTACCAGCAGTTCATGACTGATGAGAGTGCTACTGAGATGGATGAGTTTGAGGAGATCACGGAGCCGTAAGGGATGAGGAATGAGAAATGAGGATTGAGAAATGAGTAATGATGATTACCTGGAGGATGTAGAACTTGAAGATGGGTTTGAAGAGGAATCTACGGAAGACGGGCAACTCTACGAGCATTTCCGCATAGAGGTGGACAAGGGCCAAGAGCCCGTCCGCATCGATAAGTTCCTGTCTGAGCACCAGCCCCATTCCAGTCGTAACCGTATCCAGAAAGCCGCTGAGGCGGGTTTTATCCATGTGAACGGGTCGCCTGTAAAGAGTAATTATAAGGTACATTCGGGAGATGTCGTCACTCTGATGCTCGACCGTCCGCACTATGATACAACGATAGAGCCAGAGGACATTCCTCTGGAAGTGGTCTTTGAGGATGATGACCTGATGGTCATTAACAAGCCGGCGGGTATGGTGGTCCATCCGGGCTGTGGCAACTTCAGTGGTACGCTGGTGAATGCTATCGCCTGGCATCTGAAAGATCTGGCGTCGTACGACCCGAATGATCCGGAAGTGGGACTGGTGCACCGTATTGATAAGGATACCAGTGGTCTGCTGGTGGTGGCAAAGACCCCGGATGCGAAGACCTCGCTGGGGAAGCAGTTCTTCAACAAGACCACCCACCGCAGTTACAACGCCTTGGTGTGGGGTAACTTTGTGGAGGATGAGGGGCGGATAGAAGGCAATATCGGGCGCGACCCGAAGGACCGTCTGCGGATGGAGGTCTTTCCGCCAGACTCCGAGATTGGCAAGCCTGCCGTAACCCATTATAAGGTGCTGGAGCGCTATGGCTATGTGACCCTTGTAGAGTGCATTCTGGAGACAGGCCGTACCCATCAGATCAGGGCCCACATGAAGCACATCGGACATCCGCTGTTCTGTGACGAGCGCTATGGAGGCTGTGAAATACGGCGCGGAGAGCGTACGGCCAGTTACAAGGCCTTTATCCAGAACTGCTTCAAACTCTGTCCCCGTCAAGTGCTTCATGCCAAGACGCTAGGTTTCGTCCATCCTTCGACAGGCCAACAGATGGACTTCACGTCCGAGTGGCCGGAGGATATGGCTGCGCTCATCGACAAATGGCGAAAATATATAAGAACGAAATAATATAAGAATGAAAAACTTAAAGAGAACGATTGCCATCGTCTGTGGTGGCGACTCATCGGAACACGACGTGTCACTGCGCTCAGCACAGGGACTCTATTCCTTCTTTGATAAGGAGCGTTACAATGTCTATATTGTAGATATCAAGGGACAGGACTGGCATGTGGAACTGCCCGATGGTACGACGGCCAAGATAGACCGCAATGACTTTTCGTTTATCGAGGACGGCAAGGCCCGTCTTTTCGACTACGCCTATATCACGATTCATGGCACACCGGGCGAGAACGGTCTGCTGCAAGGCTATTTCGACCTGATAGACCTGCCGTACTCTACAAGTGGCGTGCTGGTAGAGGCCATGACTTTCGACAAGTTCGTGCTAAACCAGTATCTGAGGGGCTACGGCGTAAGTGTGGCCGACTCGCTATTGATTCGCAAGGGTTATGAGGAACTGGTGACTGACGACGAGATAGAAGAACGCATCGGCATGCCTTGTTTCGTCAAACCTGCTGCCGACGGTTCGTCATTTGGCGTGTCGAAGGTGAAGAACAAGGACCAGTTGGCTCCTGCCATCCGCAAGGCTATGATGGAGAGTTCGGAGATTATGGTTGAGAGTTACCTTGAAGGCACAGAAATCTCCATTGGTGTTTTCAAGACAAAGGAAAGGTCTGTTGTACTGCCTGCTACGGAAGTGGTAACCTCGAATGAGTTCTTTGATTATGATGCCAAGTACAATGGCCAGGTTCAGGAGATTACACCGGCCCGTCTGTCGGAGGATATTACTGACAGGGTACGCAAGATTACATCGCACATCTATGATATCCTGCATTGTAACGGCATCATCCGCATCGACTATATTATCTCGAAGGATGGTAAGATATCCATGTTGGAGGTGAACACCACGCCGGGTATGACTGCCACCAGTTTCATTCCCCAGCAGGTAAAGGCTGCCGGTCTCTCTATGACGGAGGTGCTGACGGAGATTGTTGAGAACCAGTTCGTATGAGTGAGTTTGACGAGATCAGGCCGTATGAGCCGGAAGAGATGAAGCAGGCCTTTGAAGACCTGTTGAACGACCGCCAGTTTCAGGTGGTGTTGAAAGGCTTTGCCCCTTGGTTGCCGAAGTCTCTGCGTAACGGTCTGCTGCGTCTTGCCTTCACGGGTGTCAAGACACCGCTCGACTTCCAGAAGCGGTTCATGAAACCTGTAGTCAACTACATCATCCACAAGCATACGGACGGCTGTTCGTTTGACGATGTCGGCCTCACCTCTGCCGTTCCATCGGATTTAAAATCCGACGGCTCCCGTTTCACATTTGTCAGCAACCACCGTGACATTGTGCTCGACTCCGCCTTCCTCGATGTAAAACTGGTGAATGCCGGCTATCCTACGACCGTCGAGATAGGTATTGGCGATAATCTGCTCATCTATCCTTGGATTAAGCGTTTGGTGCGTATGAACAAGGCCTTTACCGTGCGGCGCGGTCTCTCGCTCCGTGAGACGCTGGCCGCTTCGCAACTCATGAGCCGTTATATCCACTATGCTGTGACACAGAAGAAGGAGAATATCTGGATTGCCCAACGTGAGGGCAGGGCGAAGGACTCCGACGACCGTACGCAGGATGCTGTGCTAAAAATGCTGGCGATGGGCGGTGACTTGAAAGAACTCAATATCGTGCCGCTGACCATCAGTTATGAATATGATCCCTGCGATTACCTTAAGGCACAAGAGTTCCAGCAGAAGCGTGACAATCCTGCTTTCAAGAAGTCGCGTCAGGATGACCTCGACAATATGAAGACAGGTATTCTGGGCTATAAGGGTCGAGTGGTCTATCGGGCGGCTGCTCCCATCAACACTTGGTTGGGTGAACTTGACGAGTTGCCTAAGACGGATTATTACAAGGCTGTGGCCGAGCGGATGGACAAAGAGATTCATCGTGGTTACGAACTTTTCCCTTGCAACTATATCGCCCTTGATAAACTCAATGGTGATATGGCTCATGCCAGCCATTATTCTGAAACCGATAAACAGCGTTTTGAGCAATATCTCTCTAGCCAACTCGCCAAGATACAACTCCCAGACAAAGATGAGCCGTTCCTTCGCGAGCGTATCCTTACGATGTATGCTAATCCCGTCAGGAATAAAGTGAATAGTGAACAGTGAATAATGGTGGAAGTGATAAAAAGCAGACATAGCGTACAGAAGTTGATGGTGAAGTATCTGTTGATACTATTCACTATTCATTATTCATTATTCATTGCATCTTGCACACAAGATGCCTATGAGAAAGGTGAGGGCAAATATTCCCTGATGCGAGCCGATTTTGTGGAGGCACGTGCCAATGCTCAGAAACAGATAGACCAGATTATTACCGACGATGGCGAGCAGTTGCAGGCTTCTAAGCCCTTTACTTCCAAATTGGTTGTCACCCCCGACTCTGTCTATCGTTGCATTCTATATTATAATAAGGTACGTGACGAGAAGGGACAATATGTCTTCGAACCAGTTTCAATTGGTGAGGTGTCTTGTCCGAAGATTATTCCTTTATCAGGACTCGACAAGGAGATGAAGACTGATCCCGTGAAGTTCGAGAGTGCCTGGCTAAGTAAGTCGGGCAAGTATCTGAATCTGAGTCTTTACGTGATGACTGGCATGGCTGATGATGAGAAGGCGAGTCAGACACTCCATATCATTCAGGACGACATCATAACCCATCCTGATGCCACCCGTACCAGTTATCTCCGCCTATACCACGATCAAGCCGGTGTACCTGAGTATTATTCCTCTCAGGTCTATGCCAGTATTCTCACCTCTCAGATTGAGGCCGACTCCGTCAACCTCACTATTAACACCTACAAAGGAACTATCACCAAAACCATCTCTTTGCGTTAGATGAGACAGATATTGATTAATGTATTCATCACCATGATGATAATGTGCACAGCCAATGGTTATGCACAACTCGTCATTAATGAACTGATGCAGTCGAATATTGACTGTGTGATGGATGATATCAAGGAGTATCCCGACTCATGGGTGGAGTTGTATAATCCAAGCAAAAAAGACATCAACCTGAGAAACTACAGGATTGGTGAGACCGACAACCCGGATGATGCCTGGAAACTACCCAATATAACGGTAGAGCCAGGGCAGTACGTTCTCATTTATTGCGATACGGAAGCCAAGGGACTGCACACGGACTTCCGGCTGGATTCCGGAAAGGGCATGGATGTCTATCTCTTTAGAGACGGAAATGTCATGGATAAGATTACGGGACTGGAAAAACAACCAGCACCCAATATTGCCTATGGCCGGGAAAACGATGGTAGCGACATCTGGGGCTATCAACTTACACCCACTCCAAAGGCCAAGAACGCAGGAAAGGTCTGCGATAGAGACCATATACTTGGGGAGCCCGTCTTCAGTGAAAATGGGTATGTGACAGAGAAGAAACGTAACATGAATCTGAAACTGAGTCTCCCAGATGATGCACCAGAAGGGACAATCATCAGATACACCATCGATGGGTCTGAACCCACCCTCACTACTGGCACGACATACACGAAGTCAATCAGGTTCTCAAATTCCCGCGTGATTCGTGCCAGACTCTTCTGTGAAGGATGGCTGTCACCCAGAAGCACCACTCAGTCGTATATCGTGCACGGACGGGATGTTACGCTACCTGTCATTTCCATCAGTCTGAACCAAGAGTTTCTGAATGACTCGGTTACTGGCATTTTCGCTTGTAATCAGGAGTCGTATTCGAAAAACAACTGGCGCAGGCCACTTAACATCGAGTTTTTCTTTGAAGGTAATCAGGATAGTCAATTGAACCAACTCTGTGAGATGCGTATCTCAGGGTCCGCCTCACGAGGATGCGCCAAGAAGTCGATGGCCCTTTATGCCCATAAGCGGTTTGGGACGAAACGCTTTGACTATGAGTTCTTTCCTGACCAGAAACCCGGTGTAAGGGATTTCAAATCGCTTGTACTCCGTAATGCCGGTAATGATTATGACTACCTCTATATGCGTGATGCCATCATACAACGATCTATGGCCCAGTACGCGGATCTCGACTGGCAGGCATGGAGACCAGCCATCATCTATATCAACGGTTCCTATTACGGTATGTTGAACATCCGCGAAAGGGCTAATGGAAATAATATCTATACCAACTACAACGGATTGGAAGACATAGACCTATTGGAAAATAATGACCTGAAAGAGGGAACAAAGGACAAATACATACAATTCCAGACCTTCTATAAAGAACATGGTCACACTTTGGCGGAATATGCAGAGCGCATGGACTGGGAGGAGTATATCAACCTCATGATCATGAACCTCTACTTCAACAATCAAGACTTCCCGGGCAACAACAATGTTATGTGGAGACCTAGGGCAGAGGGTGGCAGATGGCGTTGGATAGCAAAGGATACCGACTTTGGTATTGGACTCTACGATTATCCTTCTGATTACAACACCATAAAATGGATTAATACGCCTGACTATGACAGTGACAGAGCCTGGGCAAATAAAGAGGAATACACACGCCTCTTCCGCCGACTGATGGAAGATAAAGACTTTTATCGTGAATTCATCGACCGTTGCTGTATCTATATGGGAGATTTCCTGAATGAGAGGGGTGTCCGCGCCATCTGGGATCCTATGTACGAAATGATCAAGTACGAGTATCCTTATCATCGTAACCTCATCAACCGATGGTGGCCTAAGTATGACGAGGAACTGAACAAAGGTCATGAATGGGTGGCAAAGCGTACTGACTATTTCTATGCGATGTTGGGCGACTACTACGAACTAGGCAAGCCTTTTACCCTGACTGTCAACAAGGAGACTCCCCATCGGGAAAATCTGTCCATCAACTTTAACGGCATAGACCTTCACTATCCGTCATTTGAGGGGAAGTTCTTTGCTGACCGTCAAATAACACTTAAGGCAAGACCTGCAGAAGAGGATGTAGAAGTCATTGGATGGAAAATCATCAAAACTGAGCAAACAGGTGCAGTGAGCACACAGGAAATAAAGGGAGACGTATGCTCTCTCCTGACTCCTTCTTGCAACAGCATTGCCATTGAAACGATTCTCGGTGGTAAGGCTGGTATCACCACTGCTGAGGCTCAGACATGGAACTGGTTACGTGGAGATGAGGGCATTGTCGTCGTAAATGTGCCACAGGGAATATCTGTCAGACTCTATGATACCAGAGGTATGCTCCTATTCCAGACTACCGCCACAGGAACGGAAATTCACATACCTGCTGCCAAAGGAAAACTTTACCTCCTAAAGGTGGGTAAAGACACTATCAAACTATAATATAACAAGTAGTGCCGTATTTTGCTACGGCACTACTAATTTTGCTACTCCAGTACTATTTTAAATTACTACGGTACTATTTCTAAATAGTAGGGTATTATTTCGGAGCATTGTTGTAGATACTTTTGAGCGTATAGTTGGCATCGTTACTGGTGGCTGCCTTGATCATCGTCTTCACGATTGACTCTGCACCACTATAGTAGGTGCCATCATTGTGATTGAAGTAGTAATGGTGCTCATCGCCACCTCCTTGGGTCTTTGCGTCCCAGTTGTCCCATAAAACGACTGGGAGGTTATAGGTGTGAGCGGCGCGGCAGACATATTCCAGATAGTAGTTGCGGAAGAGGTTAGCACGGTCTGTTGTGTGGATCACACAGCCATACTCGCCAATATATACAGGGATGTTTTTGGCGATGAATTTCTCCTGCAGTTTCTGGAAGATTTCCACTACATGCTCTTCGTTGCTGCCCGTGACATTGTTATTTCCTGTATGTCCCCAGTCAGAAATGTTGTCTTTCACTGGCGTAAGCGTGAAGGAACTTGGATCGTAGAAGTGAACGCTGACCATGATACGGTTAGCAGCATCGGTAGGCAACTTGAAACTATTCTCAAGTGCGAATATTGGATTGGAGGCATAGGCAGGTACACCAATCCATCGTTTGGCGTTCTTGCTGCCAGTGGCACGGATGGTATTCACTACCAACTGGTTCCACTCGTTGAGTGTGTTATACTGCTTGCCACCATCAGTTTTGTTGTCGCCCCATCCCCATTTTCCGTCTTGTACCTCGTTGAAGGCCTCAAAGAAGAGGAAGTCGCCCTTGTCCTTGAAGGCTTCGGCAATCTGTTTCCAGGTCTTTTCTATACGGTCCTTGATTTCATCGTTCTTGGTGGCGTTGATGGCTGCCGTCTTGATATCAGTCCAATATTCATCGTGGTGGATGTTCAGGATGACATTCAGACCTGCGGCTTCTGCCCACTCTACATTCTGTTTCACCTCTGCCATGAAGGCGGCATCGATCGTCCAATTAGGGTCATTGGGATTCTGATAGTTACCCCATGTGACAGGAATGCGGACCGTTCTGACACCAGCGGCTTTCAGGTTTGTGTAAAGGGCGGCTGTCGGTGTGGCGTTATCCCAATATCCCCATTGGTTGGGCTCCCCGTCCTTACCTGAACTGGTGTCGAAATGGTTGCCGAGGTTCCAACCCCAACCGAGTAGCTTGGCAAGGACCACGGCGTCGTTGTCAAGCGGCTTGGCACCTTCTTTGGTTGTGAAATTCAGTGTGAACTCTGATGCTGAGGAATTGGCATCCGTTGTCGATACAATGGCGCCTTTCTCAACCTTCAGGGTGTAACTTTTTGCCTCTTTCAAATCGAGAGGAATGTCAACAGACATGGCTGTTTTGGCATTGCTTTTGGCGGTAACTGCGGTACCATTGAGCGTGATGCCTGAACCAGTTACCCTTACCGTTGTATTGTAGTCTAGCGTGAGCACAGTGGTAGATGCTGCATCCACCTCTGCTCCCTCATTGATAGACTGTGAGCGCAGGATGATATTGACGCTTGGCGTCGGCTCTGGCTCATTATTACTGTTACTGCTTCCGCAACTGAACATTGTCATTGATGCTACGAGCATCAGGAATTGATAGATCTTTCTCATCTTGACGATTCGTTTTGATTGTTTAGTTATACTTCGCTGCAAAGATATGAAAAGTTTCTGTAATTGCCAAATATTATTGAGGATTTTTGAAAGCAAGAGCCTGTTATCGCGCGATAACAGGCTCTTATTGTGAGTTTATAACCTATTGTGGTTACAAAAGTACAACCTTCTTGACGATGATACCAGCACCGCAGATGACGAGACCGCCAGCATTGCGCAACTGCTCTATGTCGGCATCAGTGAGAACGGTCTTAATCGTCGTCTCTGATGGGTCAGGAGAAGCATTGCCGTCAGGACCCCAGCCCTGTGTAGAGGGCAGTGCAGCCCAACTACCGTTACCGAAGCGGATGTTAATGTAGCCCGGAGCGGGGTCATACTCGTAATACACCTTCAGTGTTGTGCCTGCTTTCACCTGAGTCCAGTCATAACCGCCCCATGAGAGGTCTGTCATACCTTGTTCCCAACTTCCCAGTTTGAATGAACCACTCCAGATGGTGTTCTCCAGAATAGAGAGGGTAATCTTTGTAACTGTGAAGTATGCACCGCAGATGACGAGACCGCCGTTGGCAACCATCTCATCGATCATGGCCTGAGTCAGGGTCACGGAGAACTTGGTGTCCTCAGCACTCAGCGGATTCACATCGGCAGTACCAGGCAGTGCAGCCCATGAACCGTTACCGACACGGATCTGTGACCAGCCTGCTGACATATCCGGTGTGAGATAGACGGTCAGCACCTGTCCAGCCTTGGCGGTTGACCAGTCGTAGCCACCCCATGCCAGATCCTGTAAGCCGGCATTCCATTCGCCGATGACGAACTTACCTGCCCAGATGCTGATTTCAGGAGCCTCGCTATACATAGAGATCTTGTCAGACTCAACGCTGTAGTTGCTATGCTGTACGAGAACGATCTTACCATCACCCATACCCTCAGGAACCACAAATGAGATTTCGGTTGCGCTCTTCTTGAAGTCTGTCCAAATGGCATCGATAGCAGGTAGGATCAGATGTGTGATGCGATCCAACTTATCACCCTTGATGGTGATGGTCTGTCCTGCCTTCACATCCTTCACTGGGCTCGTGCTGCTGACGGTAGCCAGAGGCACGGTGATATCGACAGCGGTTGTCAGGCCAGAGGCAGAGGTCAGCACGATACTACCTGATACGGTGTTGTCGGGAACCTGAACCAAGATGGATTTGCCATCCTCGGCTACACTGAACTCCACATCCTCAACAGCGGGGAAGTCAACACATGTCACGAGGTCGAGGTTCTCACCAGTAACCTTGATGGTCTCTCCAAACTCTGGAGCGGCATTCGAAACACCTGTAGCCCGTGCTGCATCGACATCAAGGTCATCGATGACAATGTTTTCAGCACCATCAGAACCATCATTATAGGCTACTTCACCACTCTTTGCCTCCATCGGCACGTATACCTGAATCTCATTACGAGTGTTCGAAACGAAATCTTCTGCATTGACAACTACGTGATCGAAGAAAACGACTTGACCGATATTCCATACATATTCACCTTTGATGGTAACGATGTCACCAGGATGGACGGGATTCGGAGAGATGGAAGCGACCTTGATTTCCTCGGCAAAGGTGATGTTAGAGACAGACTCGATGGTCTTTCCGTCGTTGGTCACCAGACGAAGTTTACCCGGTACACACTGGTCGGGAATCGTCACAATCATCTCCTCAGAATTCTTAACTTGGAAACTACCACTGATAAATGTCGTGGCAGGCGTGACTTTCTGGTTGCCTTCGGGGAAGAGCACCTCTTTCACATTGTTGAGATTGGTACCTGTCACACGCATGGTCTCGCCACGGGTAATCGGCATGGGACCGAAGCCCAGAATGTTCACGCCGCTTTTGTTGTACTGGTTGGTATCAAGACTGTCGTCGCTACAACTGGTGAATCCAGCCAGTCCAACCAGTGCTGCCATGGCCAATACTGATATTTTGCGAATCATTTTCATATTCTTTACCTTTTTACTTTTTTACTTTTTTGCCTTTATCAATACGCTACCGCACGGATATTATCGATACGGATGATAGGATGACAGGTTGTACCACTCGTTACACCACTCCAAATAAAGAGGGTCAGGCCCGTGAAGTTTTCGGATGTCAGAGGTGTGCCGGCAGCGGTTCCGTCATTCTTATATTTGAAGGTGGAAATAGGTATCGTCACTGTTGTCCACTTTCCGCCAGTGTCGTATGAACCGGTCTTGCTCCAAGGTGTCCAGAGGGCACGTGGATAGTCCGTTCCGTTGAAGAACGTGTTGTTGGCAGTCGGCAGGGTCACCTGTGCGTCACCAGAGAAGATACACTGCATGGAGAGGTTTGTCCAAGGATTGCTAGAAGGGATGTTTACCTCAAACTTCAAGGCCATGTTGGCAAAGTCAGCAAAACTAACGAGATCAGACAGACGTGAGTTCACACCAGTGAAAGTGCCGTCCCAGTCGCCCGGCCAATATTCGAAGGAGACGTTACCATCCATCCAGGAACCGTCCTCAAGGTCGCAGTCGCCCAAAAGCAGATAACTGCCGTCAAGTGAATTCTCATCGCTTACAATCTGTTGGTTATGCCAACCGTGGTTAGTTAGACCTGTAGAGGCCTCACCTGCATCGTATGTGCCAAAGTCGTTGAACAGCATACCGCGGGTATCACGATAGTTGAACTTGGCCTTTGTCTTGCCATAGACAGACGTGACTTCTACCGGGCCTTCTGTCAAACCTACCGGAACAGTGAAGGTGATATGGCTAATGTCGAACTCTTCGATGGGCATTCTGTTTCCATTGATGGTCAGTGTGAGCGGGGTATTAGGATCATCGACAAAGTAGTTACCGTAGATGGTAGCCTGCTCGCCACTCTGAGCCCACTCATTAGTCATGTTGTTGATGGTCGGACCAGGAACGAGCACCTTGAAGTCGTAAGATGTCGTGTCATTGGCATTGTTGACCATGAAGATTTTGTTGAATACCTCTCCGGGAATCTTTCCTGGGACGGTGACAATCATCGTGTTGTCTGTGATGAGACTCGGAATCAGTTTGGCTTCCTGGTCATTGAAGAACATCTTGGTGATGCTACGCAGGTTTTCACCGACAATACAGATGCTATTGTCCATGTAGGCACCTGTAATGATGGAGTCTGCGCTCTCAACATTTACAGGGCGTATATAGCGGATGGTTGGTGTGCCACCGCTGATTTCGTACTTGTCCGGCTCGTCTTTACAAGAAGAGAAAAACGCTACTTGACAAGTGATAAGTGCTGTGCAAAACACCCAGCGGCTTATTTTATTTATCTTGGTAATCATAATTTCTTTTTTCTAATTACTAATTTCTAATTGTAAATCTTAGTACTGGTAGGTCTCACGTACATCCACGTGGATGGCGTCCTCCTTCAGATGTGGGTTGAAGGTGAGGTCTTCCATCGGGAACGGAATGGTGAAACTGTTGACAGTTACGTTAGGTGCTGGCGTATCTTCGTCATAAACCGTATATTGGTCTTTACCATCGTCATCGGCGTTAATAAGCAGCCACTGACCGGTCGTGAAATAGTTCTTGAACGTCATGTTCAGGTTCCAATACTGGTTACGACGCTGGTTCTTCAGCTCGGCAATAGCGCGATCAGGATTGTAATAAGCCAGACGTACGAAATCGTACCAACGGTCACCCTCGCAAGCCAACTCCAAACGGCGTTCCTTCCAAATCTTGTCAAAATCCAAAGTGGTCTCGGCTGTAGCATTGGGAATAGCACGCTGACGGACGGCATTAAATGCGTTGAGAGCATCCGGGTCACTGGTCTGTCCCTGCAGGACCTTAGCCTCTGCGAATACCAGATAGATATCTGAAAGGCGAAGAATTGGGGTGCAAAGTGAACTGGCCATACGGGCGGCAGAGGTGCCGAGAACCGTCAGGTGGTCAGCATTGTTGCCATAGAGGTGCTTCACTACGTTACAGCCAGTGGGAGAACGGTGCTCACCCCAAGCGGCAGGGTTGTAGTCCTTGTCATATTCGAAGCGCATGTAATCAAAACCGCCTTTGTCACGCCAGAGGTAGGGAACAATGTCGCCAACGGTCATCATCGTAGCCTTGCGGCGGGTGTCAACGTCAGGACGGGTTGCAGGATCGTCGAGGACATTGAATCCAAATGCATCCTGAAGGTCAACTGACGGGCCACCCCATTCGCCCCATACATCACCGTATTCATCGATACCGGTCATACCGAGGTCAGACTGGAAAGTGTTCTGTGAAGTCCACTGTGAACTTACCACCCAGCGCCAAGCAATCATGTTCTCCTTTGACTTGTTGCCTTCAAGTTTGAAGACATCAGCATAGTTCTTTTCAAGTTGACGTCCAGAGTTGTCGATGACATCCTTAGCCAAAGTGGCAGCCATCTGTAAGTCACTGTTGTTCAGTGAACCACTGACACCAGCCTTGGTCAGATAAACCTTAGCGAGTAGGGCCTTGGCGCAGTATTTGTCGAGACGACCTTCTGTACACTGTTCAGGAAGCCACTCAATGGCTTTCTCCAAAGTCATAATGATATACTCATAGACATCGGCCTTCTGAACCTTTTTCTGTTCGTTGTAGGTACCGGACTCAATCATTGATGCATTTTCGTGTACGATGGGTACATCACCAAAGGTACGTACCAAATAGAAGTAGGCCATAGCCTTCCAAAGTAGGCACTCACCCATGGTCTGTTTCTTTACCGCCTCAGAGGCACCACCGCCTTCAATGTATTTACGAACAATGTTGGAGTGACCATTGACAGCCCACAGAGAATAGGACATGTTGCGCAGGTCCTCGTCGTTAGAGTTGAGCGAGAAGTTCAGGTAGGGGCTTGATCCCCAGTAGTAGTTGCCTGACAGCACCTCACCCACCTTGAAGAAGCCACGCTGGAAATCGTACCAGGGTGAGTTGTACAGATAATCCACGGCAGCGATGCACTCAGCATCGGTCTTATAATAGCCGCTGGCCACATAACTGTCTTCTGTCGGACGATCCAGGAAGTCTTCACAGGAAGTCAGTCCCAGTCCGATAACAGAGGCTGCTAAGAATATTTTGATTTGATTCTTTTTCATATTGATTGTCCTCCTTTACTTTAGAATGATAAGTTAATACCGAATGTGCATGTGAAGGGTGAAGGATAACGTCCGTTATCAAGACCGAACACATAGCCGTTGGCATCCGTCGTAGAGGCACCGATTTCAGGATCGTAGCCGTCGTATTTAGTCAGTGTCAGCACATTCTGCAGGTTGCAGTAGATGCGCAGGTTGTCCAGATAGAGTTTGTTCACAATCTTCTTCGGGAAGGTATAACCGAGTGAAATGTTCTTCAGACGGACGTATGAACCATCCTCGATATAACGACTGGAAATGTTCTGGTTGTAGGTGTTACCAATGGCGACACGTGGTGTCTTGGTTTCGGGGTTGGTGACATAGACATTGCTGATGTCGTTGTACCACATACTTCCGTCTTCATACACCTTACCTGGATCGATAGCGGCCAGTTGTGCGCGATCGGCAATCTTCTCCTGGATCTGGTTGTTCCAGGTACTCGTCATCGAGGTCAGGGGGATAGAGGTGTAGTTCATCACCTTGTTACCGACAGAACCGTTGATGAAGATCGACAGGTCGAAGTTCTTGTAATTGAACGTGTTGGTAAAGCCGAAGGTGAAATCAGGCAGCGGAGAACCGATATTGGTCTTATCGTTCTCGTCGATGATACCGTTACCATCTACATCTTTGAACTTCAAGTCACCAGGCCATACCGTATTGCTCTTACTGTATTTTGTCGGATCCGTCTGGTGGCGATAAGCAATAATATTACCGTTTTCATCGGTCTCAGTAACACACGACTGTATGTAAAGGGTATTGACCGGCGAACTTAGAATATCGTCAAAGTCCTTATAAACACCTTCTACTTCATATCCATAGAAGTCATACATCGGACGACCTACAGAAGACACAGCCACAACATCGCTCCACTGACCATAACCGATGATGGCTGCAGAGGTTGTACCCTGAAGGGCTACCAGTTTGTTCTTGTTGAACGAGAACTGCAAGTCGGTATCCCAACTGAAGGCCTTTGTCTGAACCGGTGTAGCCTTGACTTCGATTTCAAGACCGGTGTTACGCATGGTGCCGTAGTTTCCATAAGGAGCGGAGAGGGCAGACGAACCGTTACCCTGTGTTCCTAAGTAAGAAGGCAACTGCATCTTCATCAGCATGTCCTTCGATTCCTTGCGGTACCAGTCGATGGTCAAATTGATACGGTTGTTCAAGAAACCGAGGTCAAGACCTAAGTCTATCTGTTCCTGTGTCTCCCACTGGATGGACTCGTTAGGCAGACCTGTCGGACGATAGGACTGTCCTAATGATGAAGGCATCACGCCGAGGGCAACACCCCATTTGTAACCACCGATGTTGGCGTTACCGGTCTGTCCCCAACCCACACGGATCTTACCGTTGCTGAGAATATTCTGATTCTTCATGAAGGCCTCGTTAGAGAAGCGCCAACTGGCAGCCACAGAATGGAAGCCTGCCCAACGGTTGTTAGGACCGAAGTTGGACGAGCCGTCATAACGGAATGTATAAGTCGCATAGTAGCGATCATCATAATTATAGGTTTCGCGCGTGAAGAACGAAGCCATTGAGGCGCTGCCGAAACCAGAGCTGAAGTCTTTGTCGGCTTTTTCTGCAAGTGACGGGTTCTGTACGTCGTTACGTGGCAGGTTCTGACCTGTGATACCTTGGTATTTCCAAATGGACTCCCAGCATTCCTGACCGAGCATAGCAGTTAAGTTATGTTTACCAAAGTTACCGGTATAGGTCAGATAGTTCTTCAGTTGCCAGAATTTGTTGGTGTTGCTCTGCCAGTGATCCTGGTTGGCAGGCTTCTGCCAGCCACCGAGGTCAACAGAAGGCTCCCAAGTCTCTGCATTCGAGCCGGAGATGTCATAACCTAATTCTGCATGCCAGACGAGATTCTTCAGGAAACTGACTTCTGCGAAGATGTTACCTGTCAACTTACGGCGCTCCAACGTATATTGGTTCATGTTGGCCAGAGCCACAGGGTTGGGGTTCGTATAACCCTCACGCACCTCTGCATAGTAGTTACCGAAGACATCATAGATCGGCATATCGGGCAGGGTGGTCAGTGAGTAAGTAATGATACCCTCGCTACCATCTGCTCTCTTCAGATCATCGTTGGTGGTAGAGAAGGTGGTTGACATACCGAGTTTCAGCCAGGACTTCAACTGTGCGTCGAGGTTGGCACGTACGGAATAGCGCTTGAAGTTAGAACCGATGATGGTACCTTCCTGATTCATGAAGTTACCTGATACATAGTACTGCACCTTGTCAGTACCACCCTGAGCAGATACCTGATGCTGGTGCTGGAGAGCCGTCTGGAAAATGGCATCCTGCCAGTTGGTACCATTGCCAAGGATAGAGGGATCTGAATAGTTGGCATTGGCCTGACTCTTCTGAATCCAGCCGTCGTTGACAAAACTCTGATAGTACTCTGCATATTCGCGGAGGTTCATCATGTCAAGACGCTTCACCTGGCGGTTGACAGCAAACATGCCGTCGTAGTTGAACTTTGCCTCGCCGGCCTTACCACGCTTGGTGGTGATAAGCACGACACCATTGGCACCCTGGGCACCATAGATGGCGGTAGCAGAAGCATCCTTCAGAATCTCCATCGAAACGATATCGGAGGGGTTCAGGGTTGACAGTGGGGAGATGGTAGAAACCTTACCGTTACCAAGACGGTCGGCCAGACCGTAGTCTGCACCTGACTGTCCACCGCTCTGCACGATCACGCCGTCGATGACATAGAGGGGTTCCTGATTGGCGTTAATAGAACCGATACCACGCACACGGATAGAGGATGATGAACCAGGCGCACCAGAAGTTGTAACGGCAGTCACACCAGTGGCACGTCCTTGCAGACTCTGATCCAAAGAGGTAATGACGGTTCCCTTCAGGGATTGTTCGTTGATGGAAGAGGAAGAACCAGAGAGGTCGCTCTTCTTCATCGTACCATAACCGACGACCACCACTTCGTCAAGCATCTGCTTGTCTTCTTCGATGGTAATCTCATAGTTGGTCTGATTAGCAGTGATTTTCACTTCCTTGTTCAGATAGCCAATGTAAGAAACGACCAGGGTCTGACCCGGGCTGGCGTTCAGTGTGAAGTTACCGTCGAAATCGGTGGCTACACCGTTCGCCGTTCCTTTCACAACGACACTGGCTCCAATGACGGGGCCAGAAGCATCGACTACAGTACCTGTAATCTTCTTTGCCTGCTGCACCTCTTGTACGGCGTCAGCGGCATTGGCTTTGGGTGAATAACATAATCCCAGGAGGGAGAATGCACCCACCAGCAGCGCTGTTTTCCTAAAAGTTTTGTTCATACGTTAGTTATATATAAAATAATGTTAGAATTGTAGTACTTAGTTCTAAATCCGTTGCAAAGATAAGATAAATTGCCGAAATAGAAGCAACTTTTTTTGATTATTATTGATACTATTTTGTCCTTTTCCCTGTTTTTTAACAAAAATGAGGGAAAAGAGTGTGTAAATGTGCTAATAAGTGTAACTATTACACAGGCGTATTTTGGACCATTTTTGCCTTAAATGTAAACAATACACTTAAAAACGTTAGCCGATGAGAATCTGTTCCAGTGTATTGATTTCTTCCTCAGTTGTAGCCCAACTGGTGACAAAGCGGCAGATGGTATGATGGTGGTCGGTTTGACCGAAATGCGAGAACTCTACTTTACGCTCCAGTTGTTCTACCTGTTCGTTGTCGATGACGACGAATTGTTGGTTAGTGGGGGAATCTACATAGAATTCGAAACCCTTGCGCTTGAAAATTTCCTTCATCCGCATGGCCATCTTGATGGCATGTTCAGAAAGTTTGAAATAAAGGTTGTTGCTAAACAGCGCATCAAACTGCAAACCAATCAGTGCACCTTTGGCAATCACGGCACCGTGCTGTTTCTGGATGGAGAAGAAATGCTTGTGGGCTTTGCGGTTGGTGAAGACCACTGCCTCGCCACAGAGGGCTCCAATCTTTGTACCGCCAATATAAAACACGTCACAGTGGCGGGCGAGATAGGGTAGGGAAACATCGTTGCCTTCGGCCATCAGACCATAGCCGAGGCGGGCACCGTCGATATAGAGCGGTATCTTGTAGCGTTGGCAGACCTGATAGATGTCGTCGAGTTCCTTGGCCGTGTAGAGTGTGCCGAACTCGGTGGGGAAGGTGATATAGACCAATCCCGGATGCACGGCATGATCCTTGTTGCCGTCGTGCATATAGTCGTCGAGGTATTTGTCGAGTGTCTTGGCGGCCATCTTGCCGTCGGTGTCTGCAATGGTGATGATTTTGTGTTCCGTGAACTCCACGGCTCCGGCCTCGTGGACATTGATGTGGCCTGATCCCACACAGATGACGCCCTCGTATTGATAGAGCATCGAGTCGATGGTCGTGGCATTGGTCTGGGTGCCTCCTGTCAGGAAGAATATTTGTGCGTCAGGCATGCCGCATGCCTCACGGATGCGGGCCTTGGCGCGTTCGCTGAACTCGTCAAAGCCGTAGGGCGTAGGCTTAGCGTTGTTGTACTTTATCAGGTTGTCAAGTACCTCCTGACAGGCACCGTTGTTGTAGTCGCATTCGAATGATATCATTGTTTTGTTTGTTTATTGGTTGCAAAATTACGAAATAATCTGTAACAATCTGTGTAATCTGTGGCTTTTTTTGTATCTTTGCAACCAAATTTCATTCAACCACGACGATGATGAGATGGAAAAGGGTATTGATGATGCTTTGGGCAATGGCTCTGCTGCTGTTACTCTCTTCATGGGACGACGGCAAGGGTTCGCTGATCGGCCCGATTCCATCAGAACCGGTCTATGCCGATTCGTCGCAGTGGTTTATCCGTGACCGAGGCGGAAAGGCCGACCTTTTTTATATTATTTCTACCGAGACGGGCGACCATCTGATGAATGGTGATACCTGTCACTTTGCTGATACCTATGATGACTATCTGCGTGGGCGTATGGCGCATGAGATGCATGCTGTGGATTCCTTCTATTCCGGTGACTGCAACTATTACTCCCCTTACTACCGTCAGGTATCTATGCAATCATGGGGTTCTTTGGAGGCTACGATGGCGCGACTGCCCTTGGCGCTCGCCGATGTGCGACGCAGTTGGGACTATTACATAGCGCATTACAACCAAGGTCGGCCCTTCGTGATTGCGGGTTACAGTCAGGGAGCACACGCCATGATGGACATCATGCGACGAATGCCCGACAGTATTGCCTCGCGGATGGTGGCTGCTTATGTCGTCGGCTATAGGGTGACGCAGGAGGATTTGGATTCCTGTCCGTTGATACGGCCTGCGCAGGGGGCAACGGACACGGGGGTGACGATCTGTTTTAACTCTGTGCGCTCGCCGAAGGATACTATACTGGTGGTGAGCGGAGGTAACTTGCTGTGCATCAATCCGGTGAACTGGCGGACGGACACGGTCAGTGCATCGTTCGTTGTCGTTGACCATAGGCGTACTGATACGTTGACAGCGCAGTGCGATCCTGGGAATCATTTGGTATTGGTTGGGAACTATCCCGACAACAGGCCGATGCCAGTTATCGGCGTACCTGGCAACTACCACCATCGGGAACTGAAATTCTACTATCCTTATATCTGCCAGAACATTATGGATCGTGTGGCAGCATATTTTGAGAAAAAAGAAGAGTGAGGCGGCTGACCTCACTCTTCTTGTATTTATAGTGCTTCGAGCATTCGTTTAATAACTACCGAACAACTGATTTCCCGGTTGGCGGCCTCTGGGATGACGAGGCTGTTGGGTGACTCGATTACATCGTCGGTGACGATGAGATTGCGGCGCACGGGTAGGCAATGCAGGAACTTGCCGTTGTTGGTCCACGACATGTGCTCGGTATCTACCGTCCACGACATATCCTTTGAAGTGATCTTGCCATAGTCGGCAGGATTCGTCACGCCAGGGTTCGACCAGTTCTTGGCGTAGATGAAGTCGGCACCCTCGAAGGCTTTCTTCTGGTCGTACTCCACACGGGCATTGCCGATGAATTTCGGATCGAGTTCGTAACCCTCGGGGTGGGTGATGACGAGGTCAACGTCGGCGGCATTCATCCACTGGGCGAACGAGTTAGGTACAGCCTGTGGCAAGGCGCGGCAATGGGGAGCCCAGGTGAGCACTACCTTCGGACGTTCTACTGGCTTATGCTCCTCAATCGTGATGAGGTCGGCGAAGGCCTGTAAGGGATGCACGGTGGCGGTCTCCATAGCGAAGACAGGACGGCCGGAATACTTGATAAACTGATTCAGCACCGTCTCGGCATAGTCGTACTCACGGTCGGTAAGCCCAGCGAACGAGCGCACACCGATAAGGTCGCAGTAGCAGCCCATTACAGGAATGGCTTCCAACAGGTGTTCACTCTTGTCGCCGTCCATAATGACACCGCGTTCAGTCTCTAACTTCCACGCGCCGGCATTCACATCGAGCACAATCACGTTCATGCCGAGGTTCATTGCTGCCTTCTGAGTGGAGAGGCGGGTGCGGAGGCTGTTATTGAAGAATATCATCATCAGGGTTTTGTTCCGTCCCAGATGCTGATACTTATAACGGTCTAGTTTGATTTCCTGTGCTTCGGCGAGGGCTTTCCGGAGGTCGCCGATATCCTCCACATTAATAAATGATTTCATATCACTTTTCATTTTTCACTTTTAACTTCTAATTTGGCCTTCTCCCTCGATGAGCCACTTGTAAGTGCAAATCTCTTCAAGTGCCATTGGACCGCGGGGGCCAAGTTTCTGGGTGGAGATACCAATCTCCGCACCGAGGCCGAACTGCGCGCCGTCGGTAAACGAAGTCGGTGCGTTCCAATAGACGCAGGCCGCATCGACATGTGCTTGGAACTTACGGGCCGTCTCCTCATTCATCGTGACGATGGCCTCGCTGTGGCCAGAGCCATTCTTGTCGATGTGGTCTAAGGCCTCTTCGAGTGAAGCAACGGTCTTGATGGCCATCTTGTAGTCCATGAATTCTGTGCCGTAACTCTCGGTGGTGGCGTGTTCTAAGTATGGGTATTTGCCGTAGAGAGGGGCAAAAGCCTGCTCGTCGGCATAGATGATAACACTCTTCTCGGCCATTGTCTCGCAGAGGGGGAATAGGTCGTTAAGGCGACTTTCGTGTATGATGAGGCAGTCCAGTGCATTGCAGACCGAGACACGGCGGGTTTTGGCATTGTTGATGATGGCGCGTCCCATTTTCAAGTCGCCGTCCTTATCGAAGTAGGTGTTTACCACGCCGGCACCCGTCTCGATGACCGGCACGCGGGCGGTATCACGGACAAAGTCGATGAGTTTTCGTCCGCCGCGTGGGATGCAGAGGTCGATGTAGCCAACCGCATTCAACATTTCACCTGTGGCTTCGTGGGTGGCGGGCAGCAGGGCCACCACATCTTTGCTTACACCATATTTCTCTAAGATTTCATGAATCAGTGCCACCTCCTCGCGGTTGGAGCAATCGGCATCCTTGCCACCTTTCAGTACGCAGGCATTGCCGCTTTTGAAACAGAGCGAGAAAACATCGAAGGTCACATTCGGCCGAGCCTCGTAGATCATCCCAATAACACCGAAGGGCACACTAATGCGACAAAGACGAAGACCGTTGGGCAACGTCTTCTGCTTCGTGACATGTCCGAGGGGCGTAGGCAGGGTGGCGACGTTCCGCATATCGGCAGCGATACCCTCCAAGCGGCTCTCCGTCAGTTGGAGACGGTCATAGAGAGGATTGTTTCTCGACATCTTGGCCAAATCCTGGGCATTCGCCTCCAAGATTCTCACCTTATTATATATTATAGCGTCGGCAACAGCATTCAGTATTTCGTTGCGCTGCTCGTCGCTCAGCAGGGCCAGACTTTTGCTAGCCCGTTTTACTTTTTCAAATGTTTCTTTCAGTTGCATGGCGTAAATTCAGTATGTGGGGTTGATTCGGGTTGATTCATCAAATCGACCAAGATGTTCTCACGCTCGCCGTTGGCGATGATCACGCGGATGCCGGCCTGCGATACCTTGCTGGCGGTGGTGTACTTCGAGTGCATGCCACCACGACCGAAGGCACTCTTCTCTTCCTTGATATATTGCGACAGGTCGGTGCCTGGCTCCACACGGGGTATGATGCGCGAAGACGGATTGTCAGGATGACCATCGTAGATGCCGTCGATATTGGAAAGCAGGATGAGTGTGTCGGCCTGCATCATCTGTGCGATGAGGCCCGATAGTTCGTCGTTATCGGTGAACATCAACTCGGTGACGCTCACGGTGTCGTTCTCATTGACGATGGGCAGCACATTGTTTTCCAGCATCACCGTCATACAGGCCCGCTGGTTGCGGTACTGCTCGCCAGGTTCGAAGTTCTCTTTCATGGTCAGCACCTGTCCGACATGAATACCAAACTCGCGGAACAGATCGTAGTAAAGACCTACGAGTTTGACCTGTCCGACAGCGGAGAACAACTGACGCTGTTCTACGGAGTCAAGCGAGTGGTCTATGGTCAGTTCTCGTCGTCCGCAGGCAACGGCACCTGATGATACGAGTATTACCTCGATGCCCTGCTTCCTAAGCCATGCCACTTGGTCAACGAGTGCCGACATACGGGTGACATCCAGTTTCCCGTCTGTCCGTGTCAGCACGTTTGAGCCAATTTTAATAACTATTCTTCTTTTCATATCAGTGCTACATCTATGATGTGGTCTATCTCGGGTTGGGAGCCAATCATGCCAACGATACTGATGATGTCGAAGCGTACTTCTCGGCCAGTACGATGGCTCTTGACATAATGATTGATAGCTGATTGCAGACTCTTCCGTTTCTTGTAGTCGATGGCTTCTTCGGGATCACCGAACAGTCGGTTACGACGAGTCTTTACTTCCACAATTACCAACGTATTACCGTCCTTTGACACAATGTCAAGGTCGTGGTGTCCTGATTTCCAGTCGCGCTCTAATATCTCATAGCCTTTCTTTTCCAGATAGGCTGCGGCTATGTCCTCACCCCACTTACCCAGTTCATTATGCGCCGCCATTATTTCTCCGCGTCTTTTTTCCGGATTTCTACACGGCGGATCTTACCACTGATGGTCTTGGGCAGTTCGTCGACGAACTCGACGATACGGGGATACTTATAAGGAGCCGTCTCTTTCTTGACGTGCTGCTGCAGTTCCTTGATGAGATCTTCACCAGCCTTGTCCTTCCATTCCTTGCCGAGTACGACGGTAGCCTTCACCACCATGCCGCGGATATCATCGGGCACACCGGTAATGGCGCATTCTACAACAGCGGGGTGGGTCATCAGGGCACTTTCCACCTCGAACGGGCCAATGCGATAACCTGAGGATTTTATTACATCATCGATACGGCCTTCGAACCAGTAGTAACCATCCTCGTCGCGCCAAGCCATATCGCCTGTATGGTAGAGTCCATCATGCCAAGCCTCACGGGTCAGTTCGGGATCCCGGTAGTACTCCTTGAAAAGTCCGATGGGCTTTCGGTCACCGACACGTACCACGATCTCGCCTTTCTCACCATCCTCACAACTGGTACCGTCGGCACGTATGAGGTCGATGTCGTACTGGGCATTGGGGATACCCATACTGCCTGGCTTCGGTGTCATCCAAGGGAAGGTGCCAAGGGTCATCGTGGTCTCGGTCTGGCCGAAACCCTCCATGATGTTGAGTCCGATTTTCTCTTTGAGTTTATCGAAGACGGCAGGGTTAAGGGCCTCACCGGCCGTGCAGCAGTATTCCAGCGAAGAAAGGTCGTATTTACTCAAATCCTCTCGTATCATAAAGCGGTAGATGGTCGGGGGAGCGCAAAAACTCGTCACCTTGTACTTCTCCATCTGTCGCAGAAGTGTGTCAGCGTTGAACTTCTCATGGTCGAATACGAACACGGTTGCACCAGCAAACCACTGTCCATAGAACTTACCCCAGACGGCCTTGCCCCAACCGGTGTCGGCCACTGTCAGATGGAGTGAACCTTCGTGGAGGTTGTGCCAGAAGACGCCCGTTGACAAATGTCCCATCGCGTAGAGATAGTCATGGGCCACCATCTTCGGCTCGCCACTCGTTCCGCTGGTGAAATACATCAGCATTGTATCGTCGTTGGTATTGACGAAGGCGGGACGCACGAACTTCGGCGCCTGTTTCCATTCCGTTTGCCAGTCGTGGAATCCCTCGGGGATGGGCTTGCCGTGGTCGGTGATGGCGATATACTGCTTCACCGTTGGACTCTCGTCCATAGCAGCCTGAATCTGGCTCACCACGTAGGCGTCATCCACGCAGATGATTGCCTTTACGCTCGCCCGCGTATTTCTGTATACTATGTCGTGCTTCGTCAGCATGTGGGTGGCAGGAATTACAATGGCGCCAATTTTACAGAGGGCGAGCATCACGACCCACCACTCATAGCGGCGTTTCAGAATGAGCATCACTGGGTCGTTCTTGCCTATGCCCAGTGTCTGCAAATACGAGGCGGCCTGATCCGTCTGCTCTTTCAGTTCGGCAAAGGTCGTACGGATCTCTTCACCTTGGTCGTTGGTCCAAAGGATGGCAAGACCATCGGGTTTCTCCTCGGCCCAGATGTCCATCACATCATAGGCGAAATTGAAGTTCTCCGGGATGATGAACTCTAAGTTCTTATTGTAATCCTCAACAGACGTGAATGTCGTCTGCTTCAAAAATCTCTCAATCATATAAGTCTAGTCTATTCTACTGTAAACGCAAGGAATTTTACGGGTTTGTCGCCGACTGCCAGCATGCCATGGGGCTTAGTGGAGTCGAAATAGATGCTGTCGCCCTCTTCAAGTATCATAGTTTTGCCACCGATGTAGAGTTCCATCTTGCCTTCAAGGATAAGGTTGAATTCCTGTCCCGGGTGCGAGTTTTTGTAGATGGTACGGGCACCGGGCTTCGGCTCTACTGTGACAATGAAAACATCTGCTTTGTGGTTGACAAAACCGCCGACAAGCGACTGGTATTTATATGCCTTTGTGCGCTCGATGCTCATGCCCTGACCCTTGCGCGTCACATAGTATGACTTCATGTGTGGTGCCTCGGCAAAGATGAGTTCTTCTGTTGATACACCATATTTGTGGGCTATCTTCATCAGGTTGGAGATGGTAATATCCAGTTCGCCAGCCTCTATTTTCTCATATTTCTCCGTCGAAATACCGATGGTCTCTGCCATCTCGCTCACGGGGATGTCGAGCACATCGCGCAATCCGCGCAGTCGCTCACCAATTTGCTTTAATTGTTCGTCCATATCTTAAAAAAATTACTTTGCTCCAGCCTTCAAGCCTCTAATCACTGCTGAGGTAAAACCTGCATGTTCCATCTCATTTAGGCCCTTGATGGTCACGCCGCCAGGCGTTGTCACTAGGTCGATGGCAGCCTCAGGGTGCAGACCACTAGCGTCCAGAAGTTCCACGGCTCCCTTCATCGTCTGCATCACAATTTTCTTGGCATCATCGGCCTTGAAACCGAGTTCCACACCGCCCTCGGAGGCAGCACGGATATAGCGCATGGCATAGGCGATGCCGCAGGAGGCGAGGGTAGTACCTGCTGCTAAGTGCTGTTCGTCGGTGATGAGCGTATTGCCCATCTCGTCGAAGATGCCTTTCACCACTTCTGTATGGTGCTGTGCCACAGCACCGCATGGTACGATGAATGTCATCGAGGCCATCTCGGCGATGGCAATATTCGGAATCACAAGGAACAGCGGTGGACAATTCTCACCCAACCACTCCTTTATGCTGGCTGACGACACACCTGCTGCTATCACAATCAGAATCTGCTTCTTTGGATCCAGTTCTGGTTTGATATCTTTCAGTACGCTCTCCACGAGCCATGGCTTGACCACGACACAGATGATATCTGCACTGTCTGCGGCCAATTTATTGTCAGTTGTTACACAGACCCCCGTCTTTGCAAACTTCTCCACCACGGCCTGCGACGGATCGCTCACGGTGATGTCCTCGTTCTTGAACTGCTGGCCTTTGATGAGGCCCTCTACGGTGGCACCGCCCATCGCACCGGCACCGATTACTGATATTTTCATCTTCTTTAATCTTCCTCTTCTGGTTGTACTCTAATTAGTCTCTCTATAAAATCATCGGCCTCAGCCTTGTTGAGACACAGAGGCGGCAACAGACGCAAGATGTTTTGTCCGGCACAACCCGTAAAGCAGTGCTCGTGCTTGATAAGCGGCTTGCGTACCATCTTGTGTGGCATATCCAACTCAATACCAATCATTAGTCCGCGACCGCGCACCTCCTTAATATGCGAACTGCCGATGCCGCGGATGCCGTCCATCAAGTAGTCGCCTATCACGCGGGCATTCTCTACCAGTCCCTCATCTTCGAACACGTCGAGCACAGCCAGTGCTGCCGCACAGGCGAGGTGATTGCCGCCGAAAGTAGTGCCTAATTGTCCATAGACAGGCTCAAACTCTGGCGATATCAGTACAGCACCCATCGGGAAGCCGTTGGCGATGCCCTTGGCTACGGTGATAATATCAGGTTTGATGCCTAACCACTGGTGGGCAAAGAACTTACCGCTTCGTCCATAGCCACACTGAATCTCGTCGCATATCAGGACCGCACCATAGCGCTTGCAGGCATAAGCCAGTCCTTGGGCAAATTCCGGTGTGGCCATCTGAATGCCGCCCACGCCTTGGATGCACTCTAAGATAACGGCTGCCACGCCGCCTTTTGACAACTCGCGTACCCACGGTTCCAAGTCATTCATTGGCAGGAAGCGTGTGTGATGGTTATCGTTGATGGGGGCGATGATCTTGGGATTGTTCGTCACCTCGACAGCCAGACTTGTCCGTCCGTGGAAGGCCTTCTCACAACTCAGCACACGGGTATTACCTGTCTTAAACGATGCCAACTTCAGTGCATTTTCATTGGCCTCGGCACCAGAGTTAATGAGGAACAATTGGTAGTCGTCGTAGCCAGATATCTTGCCTAATCGCTCTGCCAGTTGCACCTGCAGTTTGTTAATGACCGAGTTAGAATAGAATCCAATCTTGCTGAGTTGCTCTGTTACCTTTTCTATATAGTGTGGGTGCGAGTGTCCGATGCTAATGACAGCATGACCACCATATAGGTCAAGGTATTCCTGACCCTTGTCATCCCACACTTTGCAGCCCTTACCCTTGACTATATTCACGTCGAAGAGCGGATAAACATCGAATAGTTTCATATCATTACCTTTCTATATTTGGCTGCAAAGTTACTGCAAATATCCGACAAACTGCAACTTTCTTTCGTCTTTTTGCATAAAAATGTCAATTGCACGCGATAAAACGCATGCAATTGACATATTCTTGCGTTACCGCCTCTAATATTAGCAGTAACATGTTTTGAAAAACAGAATTACATACCTATCTGTCCGTTCCACTGGAGATACCAGTTACGCTGGTCGCTGAGGTCTTTCTTGATCTCACTGCGCATGGCTCCGCTGTTCTCCTTGCCGCGACGGCTATAGACCTGACGGGACAGGAACTCTCCAGGATTGGGCTGGCGGAAAGCAAAGCGCATGATATCGTAGAAGCGGGTTCCTTCGAAGGCCAGTTCAAGACCACACTCGTTGAGTAGCAGACTATCGACAAAAGCCGTCTGGATGGGTTTCTTCTCATCTTCTGTCATCAGAGAGTCATCGGGTAACTGGTAGAATTCATTCATTGGCGTCCAGCCAGAGCCACGGCTATGGATACCTATTGTATTGTGATTATCCTCAGTGCGATTGGTTGCCAACTCATTGGCGGTGAAGATGCCATATCGCTCTTCCGGGAAATCGAGACGGCTGATCCATATAGAATCGCTTTCTGAGCAATAAGGATAGACAGACTCTCTTAAGACTGCGTTATTAAGACCTTGTGACAACATCTGGAATGCAGCACGTGGGAATCCGGCGCCATTGAGGGCTTCAGCCAGTCGTAGATAGACCATCTGGCGACGATAAATATGGACGTTCTGAGACCAATATTTATCATTGTATACAGTCTCAATGCGTTCGCCAGACAGACGATCGGTCGTGAAACCTTCATCATAATATTGGTACAGTCGTAAATCACCAGACATATGATCAGGAAGATCTGCAGGAGCATAAAAGAAAGTGGTTCCGTTTGTTCCTACACAACAGTGTGTCTGACTGCTTGACAAATCGAACATATAGGTCGAAGGCACGATACTGACACGATAGTCATTATCCTGCTGTGAGTTGAAGAGGTTGCGCAGTTCGCTGTAATGTCCTTCGGCAGGGATGGAGTCGCCAGCAATCATGGTGATAATCTCAGCATTGGCTCCTACTGTCTCTGATGTGAGACTTCCTGAACTATAACTACGGAATGAGTTCCAGTCTCCAGAACCCGGTACCCATGTATAAAGGCTTAGGCCAATAGGATAGGCAGAGTTGTTTCCGTTACGCTCGTTGATATACTTGTAGTAGCGTGTGGCAGCTTCACGGTAGGTTGCAGTATTCTTTGTAACACTTGCTAACCACAGATTTAAGTCTCCGAGTACAATGTTGAGAGGGAAGTAGAACAAAAGTGAGGCATTACCGCGGATGGTTCCGTAACGAGGGTATTCGTTGGCCCAGCGGTCAGTCAGTGGTGCAAGATCGTTGATAAAGTACTCGCATACTGCCTGAAGATCATATTTCGGATAATTCTTCTCGGCCTCTACCTTAGTGAGTATCGGTTCTGTAACGAACGGGATGCTACCGTAATTGAGCACAAGTTGGAGATAGGTCCAAGCACGAATGCTTTTAACGGCTGCATACTCTCTCATGAAAATATAATCATTACGGTTGTTCTTCAAAGCCGTATCAACCTTTGCGATAAAATAGTTACAATTGTTGATGATAGCATAATAGTCGCGCGGCTGGTTGTAGCGATTGTCATCACCGATATTAAAAAAGGCCATGTCGCGTAGGTCGCTGTTGGCAGCATTGGTAATATCGACAAGATCACCACGAACCTCTCCGAGAAGGATGGTGCGGTCGGCAATGGACTGCAATTTGTTGAGGATACCGATGACGCTGTAAATGGAGTCTGTCGCATTATCCAATTTGTTATTCTCAGTGAATACGACATGCTCTGATTGCTGGTCGAAGAAATCGGAGCAAGAGGCCATGCCGCAGATGGCGCAGGTCGCAAAAACGAGTTTATATATCTTAGTAATCATAATTCTTAATTCTTAATTCTAATTATTAATTACAGTTTAATCTTGATTCCAGCCACGATAGAACGGCTTTGACTGAGTTGTCCCACATCGATACCCTGACCGATGACGTTAGAGGTCATGGTGAACTCAGGATCGCTGCCTAGATACTTTGTCAGAGTGAAGACGTTATTTGCTTGAACCCAGAATTGCAGGCCCTGCAGATACTCGTTCTGGAGTGGTAGGTCATAACTCAGAGTGATGCTCTTCAGACGCAGATAACTACCGTCTTCGATCCAACGGTCGCTAAAGCGGGAGTTGCCCATAGGATCTTGGAATGTAATCTGCGGAATGTCGGTCTGCTGACCTTCCACCTGCCAACGGCGAATAAGTGCCGTTGTCTGGTTCATGAAACGGTTGCCGCCTTCCAGTTGAGCGCGTTGATAATTATAGACATCATTACCTAATGAGTAATTGAAACGGAGATCCAGTTTCAAGTGCTTATAGGTGATGGCCGTGAAGATATTACCATAGATGTCGGGGTTCGGATCGCCGATAAACGTACGGTCTGCCTCGGTAATCTGATGGTCACCGTTGAGGTCGGCAAAATGGATGTCACCTGCCTTGAAATAGGTACGGTCAATACCGTTCTCTCCGAGGATATAGAGACCAGCAGCCTCTGCCTCTGCTGTTGTGGAGAAGACGCCGAGTGACTTGTAGCCATAGAAGAGGTTGGCAGCCTGACCTACCTGTGTACGGATGGTTGCTCCATAGACATCATTGTCAACGTAGGCCTGACCTTCTGGCAATTGGGTGATTTCGTTCTTGTAGTGACCGATGCTACCGCCTACTTCCCATTGCAGGTTCTTGAGAGAGATTACCTTGAGTGCTGCCGAAACATCGAAACCTTGGTTCTTCAGTTTACCGTCGTTCGTCCAGTTCTCGCTCAGACCGCTAAGGAATCCCAATGACTGGCGGGTAAGCAGGTTATCTGTGTTGGAGCGGAAATAGTTCGCACTCAGATTCAAGCGGTTGTTGAAGAGACTCGTCTCTAAGCCGACATTGAAGCGGCGTGTGGTCTCCCACTGGATTTTCGAGTTACCGATACCATCAAAGACCAGACCAGAGATGGTGTTCAGGAATTGTGAAGCACTGAAGTAACTGCGAGCGGCATAGTAGTCGATATCATCGTTGCCACTCACATCAAAGCCGGCTGTCAGGCGCAGGTAATTGATCGCTTTAACCTTAGCCATCCAAGATTCGTTGCTGATAACCCATGATGCCTGCACGCCAGGGAATATACCCCAGGCAGCGTCGAACATGCGGAAGTTACCACCGTCTCGACCGAAGCGTGAGGAACCTTCAACTGTCACATTGGCCTGTAAGAAATAGCGGTTCTTGTAGTTGTATTCCCCTTGAGCATACCAAGCCAGAGAATTCCAGTTGTCACTGGTACCAAAGTCATTAGTGTTTGTAAGGCTCGACTTCATGAATGGTTGTTTATCGTTACCTGTATTGTATCCTAACAGAGAAGTCATCGAATATGACTCCCAGTTGATACGTGCACCGCCGAAGAGGTGGATGAAGTGGGCATTGTAACGGTTACTCCAGTCGAGGCGGGTGTCGCTCATCAAAGAGTTCTGCTTGGAGGCTAATGAACGGACCTCATTCTCACGGTATGCACCGATACTGCCGACATAATAACTCGGCGTACCATTGACAGGGATATAGTAAATCTCGTTGGTGTTGACAAGATTATAACTGAAATGCTCGGAGAGCGTCAGGTTACGGCTTAATCTGAATGAGGGCGTAACCGTCAAGTTCAGCATAGAGTTCTCCAAACGGTTCTTGTTCTCGGCCTCACTATATTCATTGATGGCTGCAGGGTTTCCTAACTGCCAGTTGTAATTCTTATAGTTGGCCAGTGCCTCAGAAAGATATGACTCTTCTTCAATATCGTAGTGCGTTTTAGACAATTCTCCGCGACCGTAACTATAGGCGCTGAGGAATGGGCTCTTAGCATATGCCAGAAATCCAGGAGCCGTCGGCGTGCCTTCATCATAACTGGCAGGTGCGCCATCATTACGAATGTCACGGGTGATATTGCCAAAGGATGCGTCGAAACGAATACTGAATCGTTCGCTAAGTGAGATATCCGTGTTGAAACGGATATTCAGACGATCCATGTCATTGTACCTTAGTGTACTCTGCTGGTTGACGTAGCCGACCGAAAGACTATAGTTAGCCACGGCATCACCACCTTCGACATTGATACCATAGTTCTGTGTCATGGCCGTATGATACACAAAGTCTTTCCAGTCTGTCTCCTGATGGTACTGTTTGTAATAATAGTATTCAGGATCCTCATTGAGGAACTTAAAGGTACGGTTACGGGTGTTTGTGGTCTTCAGCAGCTCCGAAGCATAACTGCGGTACTGTCCTGCATCCATCATAGAGAGGAATTTCGGTTTAAGGACAACTCCTGCTGAGACATTGGCCGTGATTCGGGTGGCCATTGACTTGTTACGCTTAGTCTGGATGAGAATGACACCGTTTGCACCTTTGGCACCATAGAGAGCCGTTCCATTACGCATGACGGTTACCTTCTCAATATCCGACGGATTGATGGTTGAAAGGATGTCGTTGAAGAAACCTTCGTGGAGCATGGTGCGGCCATACTGTTGGTCGATGATGACACCATCGACTACAACTAATGGTTGGGCATTGACATTCAGGGAGTTTAGTCCCTGTACGAACATCACATTACCGACACCGGGGGTACCGTTACGGGTTATACTATAGACCTGAGCACCCAGATGCTTCTGCACCTCGTCCTTAATATTAACGGAGTTGGTGTAAGCAAAATCCTTGGTGCTGTAGTCGCCACGTACATTAATCTGTTTGTCGTATTCTGCCGCGAAGGTCACCGGATAAAGTTTTACCTCGTACTGTTCCTCCTGGCTCTGCAGTCCTAGACGTACAGGATTGAAGTCAGGCATATTGATATAGACTGACGTGGTAAACGTGGGAACATCCAACTTGTAGAAGCCGTTTTCCTCGGTGAGCGTGCTATAGCCTTCCACATCGTCAGCGCTAACGATTGTACCTGCGACAGGCTGGCCTGTGGTAGCGTTCAATACACGTCCGCGGATTGTTCTCGTGGGATACTGCTTATGCTTGGGCTTCAACTTGCGGGCAAGGGTCTCAATGAAGTCCTCAGACTCTGTGTCCTCGTCCTGTGCTACGATGCTTAAGGGAAAAGCCATCAGCAGTGTAAGTCCTAATATAATGTATTTTTTCATATCCTTACAGTTCTTATATTCATACTATAACATTATTTCTTCAACCAGTAGAAAATGTCGCCATCGCCATGAGGTTCAATGGTAAACCGTTCTTCATCAACAATAGCGATACCATGAGGTACGAGCATGATACAGTCGATCATCATCGTTTTAGTAAATGTATCGGTCTCTTTTCTGCCTACATTGGTTGTTATGGTCAGCGTTACCTGTGGTTCAGCCTCTATCAGACCGTATGTACAGCAGGGGAACTTAAAGTCTTCTGCTAGCAGGAGATAGTTGACTTCGTCACGCGTTGTAGTAATGGAATCCCCAAAGACTACTGTTTCTGTCGTACCTTTCTGGTTATGGAAATTCATTTCGCAATGCAGCCTGGTTGGGAGACGCTGGGCCTCGGTAGCATTACTGTCATTGGCGAGCGCTGGAGCGGTGACGAGATAGATGTCATAACCAATGTTGGAAAGTACATCCTCAATATTGAAGGTCACAGAGTGTTGTAATCTACTGTTATTGGTGGCTTCTACGAACTCCACATACCCATCATCCCAGACCTTGCCGTAGAAGGGGTTGTTGTTCATGACGCGACGAGTAACAGGTATAATGGTTCCTACCTCTTCCTTCGTTTTCGAATCTTCGGTCTTACTTACCTCCTTGATACTGCCACGATTCTCGGCTTCAATGATAATCCACTGATAGAAGGTATTCAACTTGTTAATGCGCCAGTTGTCAGTCTTCATCACCTGACCATTAGTACAAGGAACATTCTCCGTACCATTGAAGACACCGTTAGGTCCAAACGGTTTCTGTGTGTTGGTAGCAGAGATACCACCATATTGATAATAGTGAAGGTTGTTATTACCCCAACTATATCGGCGGCTAACGTATGTCCTTGCTGCATTTGTGGAAAGGGCGGAGTCTGTCAGGTGTGTATCTGTATTGAGCGTCCGACTAAATATCGTTCCTTCCATAATGGCAAGACGAGGAAGAGTATACACCATCGAATCACGGAACTTCACCTGATCGTCGTAATTGAAATAAGGTTGATACTCGTCAAGCAACTCTTTCCATGCCGCATTCGTAGGTGCGACCATCCAATAAGTACTATCTTCTTCATTCAGTTCTGCATTGAGAAAATCGAAGAGATCGTTTCGCTGTACGAAGACAGAATCAAGATAGACGGTTTTTCCATCGACAATACCTCCAGGAATGCTTCGACCGGGGATAAACTCATGGCGGTAGAAGTGATCGCTGTAGAAGAAATTCGTGACACTATCAAGATCAGCGTCCTTACGCAGATATTCGAAAATGTTAGGTGCGAAATCTGCTTTCCCGTCAATCGTGAAGAGAACACCATTGCTGTAGAGTTCGTTCTTAGTCAGAATAGTACTATTTCCAAATGTGCTGGTTGTCAGTTTGATTTTCTTACCATTCATCATTAGAAGCGAGTCGTTAGTGGTCTCGTAGATGGAGTGGTTATACATAGCAATGTGGTTATGTATAAACTCCTTGACGACAGTGTTGTCATTAATGTTCACCTTGCCCTTTTCAGCGTTGAAGGCAGCAATCAGTTCGTCGGCCTCTTGGGCTGAAAAATGTTCGTTGGTCGGGGCGAAGACGGTGAACACTTGGCTGCTGGATAATGACTTGTCAAAACCGCAGCCTAGAATGACCTTAGCGAAATTGCTCAGGTTGCTGTTCTGCGTAATGCCCTCCCAGAGCGTATAATCTTTCATGTCTTTGCCCTTATCCTCAAAGTGGTCGTTCCACGTGTCGGAGCAGGCTGCGAAGGTAAGGACCGCCAATGCAAGTCCTATTACCTTATTATATATATGTTTATTGCTCATAACTTTTCACTTTTCATTTTTCACTTATTACTTTCTTAGAGGTCGTCTTCCATTTCACCTTCACCGCCAGTGCCATAAACACTCTTTGGGACAAGTTCCAAGAAGTCGAGTGCGAACTCGTTGTTGTTTCCTTGCTTACCATCGGAGGCCACCCTAATTCTCATATAATGGTCTTTGGTAGAATCAAGAAATGTCTGGCTGATGATTTTGCGCATACCGATATTATAGACGCAATTCCATGCCCTTGAACCTGGCGACATTCCCGCTTCGCAGTAGATGGAGCGCGGATGAGTATAGACGCCGAGGTTCTTCATACTCTTGATATATTCGGCTTTATCTTCATCAGACAAGTTGTTATAAGTATTGATATCACTGATAAAACTATCGCCGATGTAATAATCAGAGTCCATGTTTTTGGTCATATCCAAAGGAATTCCTTGTGGTATGCCATCTACATAGATTTGGGCGACACCACGAGTGGTTTGGGATGTAAAGCCCAGACGTATCTGCCATTCACCGTCGAATGGTATCGGCGGCAGACGGAACGTGAAGTCATAGTCTCCATACAGACAAAACTCATCCCACATATATATATCATAAATTGAACCGGGTCTTCTCCACTGGAATTTGCAGTTGGAGAATGATACACCGTCAAGATAACCATCGGGGAAATACCAGTTGCGACCGTTCTTTTCATCGGTGCTACCAGCCTCAAATGGATTTCCTAAGATACGGAGACCATTTGTTATAAACTCTGGGAAGACAGTGTTGAAGTCCATGCGGATACGTTGGTTATGTACTTTGTCCTGAACATCCTTGCTAAAGGCTACGATGTCATCAACATAGAAGTAATGGCCGTTGAGTCCATCGTGTTTGTAATCGTCATCCATAGGTTCAATACGCTGTCCTGTGAAACTACAAGTTTCATCGTAGCGTCTGTTGATATAGCGATCACCTTTAATGCTTCCTCCCAGATATTTATCGACGGTCACCTTATCCACTTTGATCATCTTGTGGGGTAGGAGGGTGTAATGCCAGTCACAAGGATTGATTCGTGTCTCATCAATACCGATGGCGCCATTAAAGTTGGCCTTGTTGGTAACTTCTTGGGGAGTCAAATCATCGGTACCGGCAGCAATCTTGTTCAGGATGTGGTACTGGACGAAACGGCGTAGGGGATTGACACTGTCCGTGAGGTTCTCAAAACTGTGGCCAGATGCATTCACGTCCTGAGGATAGACCTCGTCATAGATGGTGCAGGCCAGATTATAGAGGGCACGAAGGTCGCCCTTCGGAATATTGTATTTCGCCTCTAATAATGAGTCTGGCTCAATGAAGAACGTGTAACCATATTTCTTGGTATCAGGTGCTTCATACTTCTTTGCACCTACAGTTTGTTCATACTCACCTGATGCTCCGTAAAGCGGTACGTAATCCTTTGGATTATAGTCTTCATCTTCCACCAACATCACATCATTGATGACATCTGTAGCCACTAAGGCTTTGTAGAATGTGCTGATTTTGGGGTTCTCTCGTAACATGTCTGAGATGTAACTGTTCGACTTCTCAATGACTGCGTCGATGGGCTGCATGATACCATTCTCAACGGAGTCATCTTTCAGGTCGAATTTGATCTTGGCCAGTCCTTCAAGTACGATGACAGCGTTACTGTCGTTATCAAAGCCAGGTTCAGTTCCCAAATAGCGGTTCATCATATTCATTGATGGCATTTTATGTCCAATCATATCATATGTGGTGTACATATAGGAAATCAGATGCGTACGGGCGATAGTGTCGCATTCGAGATCGCTTAACTGGGAAACGCTGCTGAGACCACGTTTTCTAAGGTATGCATCAATCGCATCGTTCGATGGTGCAAAGCAGGTGTAATGGCCGTAGGTGGCAAGCAGATCCATTAGATGGGCTCTTTCCACAATCTCTGCGAACTCACTGTATTCTGGACGATCCGGACTTTTCAGCCAGTCGCTCATCATCTCACCTGTAAAGGTGTAGAAATACTCGCTGTCAGGCTCGTCTGAGCAACTGGACAGCATCAGCATATTAAGGGGAGTCAATATGGCAAAGAATAGGGCTCCCACAATTCCTTTATATAGATTCTTTCGTCTCATATCAATCTTTATTTTTTAGTCGTCTTTTCGTAACTATCATTTTCGCCACTACCGAAAGCAGGATTCTGCACAAGATTGTGGTTGACCTTCATCTCGTCAAGATTATATGGCCAATAGATAGCATCCATCTTTGTCAGGTGGTTGCTAATCAGTCCTTCACCTGTTGTGGCTTTTGAAAGAGCAGCCGCTTTCAATACAGAAGTATTGCCTGTGCGCTGAGAGACACGCACAAGGTCGAACCACCGTTTACCCTCGTACATCAGTTCGCGTTGGCGCTCCCTTAGAACTAATGTCTCCATGGATGCCTTGGAATTGTAGTCGGCTCTACGGAGTGTGTCCACAAGTTTGCTTTGGCAGAGAGCACGTTTGTTAACTGCGTTGATGAGGGTAAAGGCTCTGTCAAAAAGAGTCTTGTTATAATCGCTGGTTTCTTGATCGATACCTTCACGAGCCATCTGTGTCAGGGCTTCAGCCTTGAGAAGCATGATGTCCGTCAGACGATAGATTACCCAGTTGGATCCATTCTCGTTCTGTGAGTATTTTGAATCATAGGTGACATCCATACTGGAACCATTGATTTCAATTTCTCTTGTCGTATATTTGTTGATGGATTGGTTGTTCACATTGCAGTCGAAATACATGCGGGCATCCACCTTCTTATTGCGGTCATCAAAAATCGTACGACCCGTCGTCTTTTCGATATCAGAGAAGATATGATCAGGGGGAGCCACCAAACCGATAGTAGCGTTGGAGTTGCCGTAGAAGGTATTGACAGCCGCATTGGCAGGCATACCGTTATTACTTGGATTGTCATCGAAGACTAATTGGAAGATAATCTCCTGGTTGGTCTTATCCACATAATTCCTATCACTGCCAAACAAGATACTGTAGGCATCACCATAATAACCTGTTGAAGTAGAGTTGCTTACCAGTGGGAAACCATTGAAACGCGCATCATCATCTTCATTAGAGAAAGAACTGGAACGCTTCTGGCGGTTCTCCTCGGCAATGAGTTTTTTTGAATCAATAACCATGTCAGCATAGCGGATACAGTTCTGATAGTCTTTCTTCCAAAGGTAGAGTTCGCAGAGCAGAGCATGAATGGCATCTTGTGTGATACGTCCTGTCTGGTACAATTCCTTCGTGACGGGGTAGCGTTTGACGGCAAAGTTCTGTACGCCTTCTAAGTCGTAGATCAATGAGTCAAGCACATCGTCAAACTTAGTGGCTGGCAGGTCCATCTTCTGGCTGTCGTCGATATACGCCTCTCTTGAGAAGGGTACGTCGCGGAAAGCACGAATCAGATAGAAGTAGCAGAGACTGCGGAGTGTAACCATCTCTGCGATGTTGGCTTGCAATTCGCTCTCTGTATAGGCGGGATCGTCGGCGGCTACATCAGGTGCATACTTGATGACCGTGTTACAACGGTTGATAACGGTATAGAATCCTCCCCAGTTGGTGTAGGAATTCTTGGCATCAATGTTCTCTTTCAGAATCTTCTCAAGGTTTCCGTCAGAGGATACGTTGTTACCAGGACCGATATTGTCGCTGCGGAACTCGCCCCATACCATCATGCGTTTGATGACGGCTTCTGCTTGCATACCTGAGTAACAGCCTGCAATGACAGCATCTACATCGGCCTTTTCATTCCAGAATTGCTCCAGGATAATCTCATTCTGAGGCTTGATCTCTAAGAAATCTGTGCATGAAGAGAGGCCACAGATTGCGCTGAAGGCGCATATTATATAATAATGTATTCTTTTCATATTCGTATCTTTTTAGAACTCAACAGTGATACCTAATGTGTATGAACGGGAACGCGGTGTCTGGGCGCTGTCGATAGCGGGAGAGTAACCACCGCTTGAGATGTCCGGGTCAACACCGGAATACTTCGTGATAACAAACGGGTTGTTGGCACTCAAATACAGACTGATGCGGTTGACACCAAGTGCCTGTGCGTATTTTCTGCGGATGTTATAGTTCAATTGTGCATAACCCATACGCAGATAAGAACCATCTTCCACAAAGCGATCGCTGATAAGCGTGTTGTAGTTGGAGTTGCTTCCGTACATAGCACGTGGAATAGATGTGACATCGCCTTCCTTACGCCAGCGATAGTTCACGGCCTGACTCTGGTTGTCGTTGCCAATCATAGCTTCGGCGTGCAGACGGGCCCTGTTAATAATCTTATTACCAAAGCGGTATGTGAACTGGGTACTCAGACGCCAGTCTCCATATGTGAAGGAGAAACCAAAGCCACCTGTCAACTTAGGCAGTGAAGAGCCTAGATAGACGATATCGAGTGCATTGATCTGACCGTCATGGTTGATATCCTCATAGATGGCATCACCACCGTTGAAACGGTAGTTTCGGCCAGTGGCATCGTTGGTGTAGTTGAACATCATGCGGACGGGATCACCTTTACCGTCAACGATGACGCTCCCGTCGGCAGCCAGAGCCACAGGAGCCGTCTTCCCTTCTGCGAGGAACTGGGCGCGCTCTTCTGGCGTCATGTTCTTAAAGGTGCTGTAGTTATACTGATAAACACCCTTGTAGCGGAATCCATAGATAGCGCCTAACGGGTTGTGCAACTGTACACGCTGCAGGGTCTCGTCGTTCGAGAAACCATAAACGGTATTGTAATTGTCCAGTGTCAGATCGTCCAATTCCAGCAATTCATTGCGGTTGTTACCGAAGTTGGCGTTTACATCTACCCAGAACTTCTTGCCGATGGTAATGACACGGTTGCTGTTGATGTGGAACTCCCAACCGGTGTTCCTCATCTTACCTAGGTTCTTATAGGCCACATTCTCGTATCCCGTGTTAGAGGGAATACGGTAGTTGGATAACAGCATATCGGTGGTTGTCTGTGAGTAACCCTCGATGGTCACGGTCAGACGGTCATTGAAGAAACCTAAGTCGATACCGCCATTCCAACTCTCGGTGATTTGCCATTTCATGTCAGTCAGGCGGATATTGTTTGGCTTCATGGCCTGCATATCAATGTACCTGTCGGTAGAACCATACTTCGAGGTGTAGAGATAATCCTGACCAGGTTGTTGACCCGAACGGCCCCAACTGGGACGGATGGCGAACATTGACAACCACTTGTGGGTAGGCTCCATCCAAGGCTCGTCGCTAATGATCCACTTCAAAGAGAGTGAGGGGAAGTAACCCCAGCGGCTACTTGGACCGAATTTCGTTGTACCGTCAGCACGCAGAGAACCGTCGATGATATAGCGTCCTTTGTAAGCGTAGTGAGCGGATGCTGTGAAGTACATGGAGCGATGCTGGCTGTAGTTAGAGCTCAGGTTGGTAATCATTCCACCGCCCTGCGTCGTGGTGATACCTGTAGGAACACCTTTTTTATCTTCCGACTGGCTGGTGGAAGAACCACTGTTCAATTCAAAACGTCCCAGCATCATGAAGGAGTGATCCTTGTTCTTGAAGGCAGGAATCAGCGTCAAGGTCTGTTTGGTGTTGAAAGATACGCTCTTTGAGGAACTGTCAGAGGTCGTGTTGACACCCTGATCCCAAGAAACTGTCTTCAATTCCTGTGGATAATATCTGTTTGAATAGCCGTTGTTGATATTCAAATAGACCTGACCACGCCAGTTCAACTGCCAGTGGTCGTCGTCCATACCGAGCAGTTGGTACTGAATAATCAATTCAGGCTGCATGTCGTAGGTGCTCTGCTGGTTTTTTGCCAGATGTGCACTGGCTACGGGGTTTACGTAGGTCTTTTGGTCGTTGTTGAAGACCGAACTACCGCTCTGCAGCATCGTATAATAAGAAGAGGTGTTTTCACCCGTCACAGGATTCTGCTCGTAGATGCTCATGTTTGGCATTTTCTTCATGGCGATGTCGAGCAGACCGTCAGAGTTACGGTCGTTCTTAGTATAAGTCATGGCGAAGTTGGTGCTGACGCGGATGCGTTCACTGACATTATAGTCGAGGGCCACACGGGTGGAGAAACGCTGTAACTTCTGTTCAATCATCGTACCTGTTTCGTGGTCGAAACCGGCACCGATACGGAAGAGGGCTTTTTCACCACCACCCTGTACGGTAACATAGTGGTTCTGACGGAGACCCCATTGGGTGACAGCATCGCGCCAGTCTGTATTGTTGTTATACTGCTCGTATTCCGAGAACGACGGGTCGTAGTTCAGTTCAGGAATGTCTGCGGCAGCATCGCTCTGCTCTGGGTTGAAGTACGACTCTTTCAGAAGCATCGTGTAATCGTCACCATTCAGGAGTTCATATCCCTTTGGCTGATAGGTGCCTGTCAGTTTCAGTGAGTACGAGAGTCTTGGCTTGCCTCGTACACCACGCTTAGTGGTCAACTCAATGACACCGTTACCGCCTTGTGAACCGTAGATGGCCGTAGCTGCAGCATCTTTAAGTACGCGGATATCGGAGATGTCTTCAGGGTTGATGTTCAACAGTTCGGCAAACTTCTCGTTGTTAGCCGAGTTGAGGTCAAAGTTGTTAAGATCTACCTGACGCACATTTCCGTCCACAACGATCAGCGGGTTGGAATTGGTGAGAGTAGAGAGTGATGAGGCACCACGCAGACGCATGGTAGAACCAGAACCCAGGTCACCTGAGTTACCGATGATGTCAAGACCGGCGATACGGCCCGTCAGAGCCTCATCAATAGTGGTGTAGGCCATACCTTCCACTTCCTTCATTGAGAAGTTCTGTGTTGCGTTGGCCACCTCTCGTTGCGGAATAGGCAGGTTGTTACCACCGACACGTCTTTGTGACTTAATGGTCACAGGGGCTATCGTGGTGTTATCGGTCATGACAATCTTGTAGTTTGTCTTGTTGATGGCCTGTGTGACGGTCTTCATACCTACATAACTGAAACGGATCTTGTCCTTCTGGTTCCTGACCTTCATCGTGAAGTTACCATTCAGGTCGGTGACAGCAGATTCGATGATACGGCCATTGCCGTCGATCTCGCAGACAGTGGCACCCATCAGGGGCCCCATCTCATCGCTCACGTTACCGTGAACGGAGGTGATTGCCTCCTGTGCACTGATGATTGTGACTGCCATCAATGCTATTATAATAGTGATATATCTTTTAAAAGTAATCATAATTTCTAATTCTTTTTCTAATTTCTAATTACTTTCTCCTTACTTTATTAAGTTTTTCCCTCCAAGGTGTCATCTCTTCAGCGAGAAGGACGCCGTCTATCTGATGAACGACAGCATCGGATGCCATGTAGGTTGTCGTGGGATTTTCGTTGGTATCAACATTAAACCAGTACTCACGACAAATGCGATTGTAGAGTCCGTTAGTCTTCACGACATGGCGCTTGTTGCCAAGCACATCCTGAACCCACATCTGTCCGCCTTCATGATTGGCGATAAGAGGATAGAAACGGCTTGTCTCGGCATTACGTCTCATCGTTTCATAGGAGTTCTCATACTTGCCTTCTTCTGGAGCCATGTTGATGGCAATAGAATGGTCTTGTATGTGGTAACGGATGAAGTCAACAATGATGTCCCTAATCATATTTTGGGCTTCATCATCGCTGTCTCCGAGAGAGTCGGTCTGAGCCTCATAGTCATCCCATGTGGGCAACAAACCGTCATCAATTAGTTTTCTGATGGACTCGTTGGTCGGAACATAGATAGTATAATTATAGTTGTCAAGCAGACGCAGGTTCTTGTTGCCTTGTTTGCTCAGACCGGCACTATACTTGTTCCTTAATTTAGAGTCTAAAAGGTCAGCGCCTTCCAAAAGTTCCAAAAATTCTGAGAATTCTGGTCTTTCCTTCAGGGTCATATAAACGGACTTTTCGGTCGCTAATGGCGCTTGCTCGTCTAACAAATAAGATTTACCATTGACTTTCGTGTAAATATCTTTGTCGTTAACGGGCAATACTTTATTATTGTGATCTGTCTGCCAGCCACCTGCAAGAGCCAATCGGCCGTCTGAAGCCTTGGTGACGCGGAGGAGAGTGCCTCCCTTTGACTTGTAGAACTCATGGCCGTCCTCAATGTCACCAACGATGATCAACTGATTCATCAGTCTATACAGACAATCAACGACGATGTTTGTTGTCACAGTTTCCTGAGCTACATCGCCCAAGGTGATAGTACCGTCATCTTCAATCGTACATCTGTAGCGACGGGCCTGAACTTTCTGATTGTCACCCTTCTTTTCATCGTAATAAAATTCAAGGACGGTTGGAGCGGTAATGTTCTCTGTGTCATAGGTGGATATATCAAGATACTGCAACATGGCATTGTTCGTAGGCAGAATCAGGCTATACCTCGAGTCCATAGAAAGCAGATAGGGCAGGAAGTTTAACTTCAAAGCCGGTGAAGAGGTGTCGCTCGAGGGTAAAAGTGAGGCTGCTGAGATGGCCCAGTAGATGACATTCATGACTGTGGGGTGGGCTGTCGCAGGAGAAACCACTGAAGAAAACTCCGCTGGAGTGAAAACGCGGTTGGTCATATAGACCACGCCGTTACAACCCATAAAGCATGAATCGACATCTGCCATCTTAACACCCATCTCTTCCTTAGCATCGTTCAGAATCTTGTCGAACTTAGTGGGGACGACCTCCGTGAACACAGGTAGCATATGGATGTTGAGAAGGGTTGATAGCGTCTTCACGGGGAGACTGTCTATGACACCATATTCTTCCTGCAGTTCCTTGCCTTCCTGGTTCCACCATCTCTCCAATGCTTCGTTTGTGGGAACCAACATGGCACCGGCATCGTAGTTCAAACTATTGTTTGTTGTAGCATTGATGTATTGGTTCCATCCTGGGTCGAATCTCAATCTGGCATTTACAGCCTCACCTGCCGGCGTATTGTCGTTTGTACCATTGGCAGATGCGTTGCTGTAATAGCGAACGGTATAGACGGAATCCTGATTGTTATAGAGTCGGTTGTATTCCCTGGTGCCCTCTGCATCAAAATAAGGCGCACAGAAACGGTCGAGCAACTGTGACCAGTGTGATAGGTCTGGATGCTGACGGATAATCTCTGCCATGTTGGGAGAAGATTCAACAACACCGTTCACCTTCTGGATATAGCCGTTTTTGCAGGTGATGTCACGCTCTATGACTTTCTTGCCGTTTACCCATGCTTCGTTGATGTCGTTAGCCTGATGGTTCGTCAAAATGTCAAGGTCTGATTCTGTAATCTTGTTCGTCTTCATAAAGGCGGGTAAGAAATGAATCATCGGAGCGGCTGTGGCATCCTTCAATACGGGAATACTTCTGCCTTTGTCCCTGAACTTGGCCCATACCTCAGTATTCGGCATCTGGCTGGGACTCAGAATCTGCACGGAGTCGTAAATACTGGTTGCCGTCTCGCGGCGCATCGTACGACCCTCCTCCGGATGGTTGTCCTCGCCTTGAGGCCTACCATTCGACATCAACTCAATCAGGTAGGCATTGTTGATCATTGAGTTGTTAAGCAGAAGTTTCTTCTGCGACATAGATAGTTGTTCGTAACGGTTTACACCCCATGAGTTTTTGGTAAACCATTGCTTGAAAGCCGAGTCGTTGGCTGCAAACAGGGTCTTCGAACCAGTATGGCTGAGAACCTCGTGTTGTCCCAAGTCGTCAATCAACCTTAGCATCGTGGTGTAATTGCCATCTTCCTCCAGACGCTCATAGATTGAGTTTCCTAACCATTCAGGCTGTCCTGTAAGAACGTCGTCTTTACAGCCTTGAAAGGTTGAGGCACCCATCAGCAGTCCGCAGGCGGCAATGAGCCACTGACGCCATTGTTTTGCGATTTGTCTCTGTTCCATAATTTTTTTGTTACTTTATTTTTGTTGGTTATTGTTAGTTGCGTTATGGCATTTTGATTCGTTGCGGATGCAAATTTAGTTTATTTTTCCTAATAAGAAATCTTGTTTTATAACAAATTTTATAATAGATACATTTTGCAAAGTTTATGTAACATCAAAAAATGTCTTTTTCACATAAAAAACCTGAAATAAGTGTAATGATGACCCGCAAAATAAAACCTCGGCTCAAAAGAGCCAAGGCTTTGTTTATGGATTGTTGTTCCTATACTGGCGCACTTCAGTGCACCTAGGAGCGCACTCTAGTTCTTTAGTAGGCGCACTGCTCAGAAGGCTGAAGCCTTTAGTCTTAACCCGGCGTACTCATCGATGCCGAACATGATATTCATGTTTTGCACTGCTTGGCCGACGGCACCTTTCAGCAGATTGTCTATGCAGGAGGTGACGAGCAATTTATCCCCGTACTTCTCCACATGGACTAAGGCTTTGTTGGTGTTCACCACCTGCTTCAAGTCGAGCGACTTGTCGCTATAGTGGGTAAAAGCAGTGTCTTTGTAGAAATCCTTGTAGGCTTCGATGATATCCTCAACAGGTGCCTTGGTCCTAATGACTGCCGTACAGAAGATGCCTCGTGCAAAGTCACCGCGATAAGGAATAAAGTCGATATCAACATCCAGATAACCCTGTACTTGCTTCAGACTCTGACGGATTTCCGCGATATGCTGGTGCTGGAAGGGCTTATAAATGCTCAGGTTGTTGTTGCGCCATGAGAAATGGGTAGTAGCACCTGGTTTCTGGCCTGCTCCCGTCGAGCCCGTAATGGCATTGACGGCCACATCCTCCTTCAATAGGTTCAGATTGGCAGCAGGCAACAGGGCTACTTGAATACAGGTAGCGAAGCAGCCGGGATTGGCCACGTGCTGAGCCTTTGCTATCTCCGCTTTGTTGATTTCAGGAAGGCCATAGACATAGTTGTGATCACCCTTAATTCTGAAGTCCTGTGCCAGATCGATAATCTTCACGTTCTCTGGGATGGCGTGCTCCTTCAGGAAGGCCTCGCTCTTACCGTGACCAAAGCAGAAGAATATCACGTCAATACTCTCAAAAGGCATCTGGTCTGTAAATTTCAAATCCGTTTCACCGATGAGCCCTTCATGGACATCGCTTACTGGATTTCCGGCATTACTTTCTGAATTTGCGAAGACAATCTCTGCCTCTGGATGGTTGAGTAGCAGACGGATGAGCTCTCCTCCCGTATAGCCTGCTGCTCCCAATATACCGACCTTAATCATCTTTTCTCGTCTTTATGGATTCCGTAGTAAACGCGGAGTGGGGTAGAACTGACCTTGATGAAACCCTTTGCCTCGTCGGCAGTCCAGCCTGTCTGCGTCTCCCCGTATTCGCCGAGTTTGCTCTTTGTCAGGTCGTTGACAGAGTCGATGCCTACGGTCTCGAAGCCATAGGGACGGAGTTTCAGAATGGCTGTACCCGTTACGTTGCGTTGGCTGCTGGTCAGCATGGCTTCGATATCGGGCATCACGGGCTCCAAGTATTGACTCTCGTGGAGGAACATACCGTACCAGTTGGCTACTTGGTCCTTCCAGTACTGTTGCCACTTGCTCAGTGTCGATTTTTCCAACAGACGATGTGCTTCGATGATCAGTTTCGGGGCTGCGGCCTCAAAGCCCACACGACCCTTTATACCGATGATAGTGTCTCCCACATTGGCATCACGTCCGATAGCATAGGAGGCACCAATCTCTTCGATTTTCTGGATGGCCTTGATATGATCGTCATATTTTTCACCGTTTACAGCCACAATTTCACCCTTCTCAAACTGAATCTTCAACAACGACTCCTGTTCTTTGGCTGTGACGTGCTTCAAATAGGCTTCCTCGGGAAGACCTTGTGTGGGGTCAAGTAGTTCACCACCGCAGATGCTGGTGCCCCAAATACCTACATTATAAGAATACTTCAGTTTGGTGAAGTCTGCAAAAAAACCATGTTCGTTTAGATAATCAACCTCTTCTTTACGGGTCAGTTTCTTGTCACGTGTCAGGGTAATGATTTCCACACCAGGTGCCATCACGAGGAAGGTCATATCGAAGCGGATCTGGTCGTTGCCGGCTCCCGTAGAACCATGGGCGATGGCGTCAGCACCTATCTCTTTCGCGTAGCGCGCGATAGCGATGGCCTGGAAAATACGCTCTGATGACACAGAGATGGGGTAGCAGTTATTACGGAGCACATTACCGAAGATCATGTATTTCAGCGACTTGGCATAATACTCCTGTGTTACGTCGAGAGTAACATACTGTACAGCGCCCAGTTTATAGGCGTTTTCTTCGTTTTTCTTCAACTGTTCCTCGCTGAAACCGCCTGTATTGGCGCAGGCTGCATATACATCCCAGCCGTCCTGGGTCAGTTTCATCACGGTGTAACTGGTGTCAAGCCCACCAGAAAAGGCTACTACTACTTTCTTGTTTGCCATATCTATTCTATTTTTATTCTTTATTTTTCTACCTTCCCATCGATCTGACGGATGCGCTCTATCACTTCGTCGGGTATCTTGGCGGGCAGATGTTCCGTTGGGTCATATAACATGGCCGTACAGATACAGTATTTCCGTCCTGTCCGATGCAGCACATCAACATTGCAACAGCCTTCGCAACCTTTCCAGAAGGCCTCGTCTTCCGTTAGGTCGGCAAAGGTGACGGGCTGATAGCCTAAGGCTGTATTCATGGCCATAACGGCGGCGCCACTCGTCAAGGAGAAAATCTTGGCGTGCGGCCAACGGGTACGAGCCAGCGAAAAGGTCATATCTTTGATGCGTTTAGCCACGTGGTGTCCGCGGTAGTCAGGATGAACAATCAGACCGGAGGTGGTCACATATTGTTGGTTTTCCCAAGTCTCGATATAACTGAATCCTGCAAACTGCCCATCTCTCGTAAGGGCAATAACGGCTTTTGCCTCCTGCATCTTTTTGGCCAGATATTCGTGTGTTCGCTTGGCAATACCTGTGCCACGTACCTTGGCAGCGTCCGCAATCGTCTCTAAGATGGTATCGACGTATTTCTCATGCTCCGGCCCTGCTACAAGGACTTCAATTTCTATTTCTTGTTCCATTATTATTATGCATTATGCATTATTAATTATGAATTATCTCATATTTGGTACAACATCACTGAGGGCTTCTGATACATCCTGATGCCTGACCCCCTCCTTGATGACGATGAATATGGTGTCGTCGCCAGCGATGGTGCCGATAATCTCGGGGATATCGCTGTTGTCAATGTTCCAGGCGATGGAACTGGCATAGCCCGGGCGCGTCTTGATGACACCCATGTTGCCCGAATAGTTGATGCTGACAAAGCCAGGCACCTTAAGCATCTCACGGATGCTGTTAGGGGTACTCACTCGTTTATACATGGTTTCATTAGGCAGTACATAGACGTAACTACCGCTCATCGAGGCGGCCTTGGCCACCTTCAATTGTTTCAGGTCACGACTCAATGTGGCCTGAGTCAGTTTGAAACCTTCTTTCTGCAGGGCGGCTAATAGTTCGTCCTGACTACCCAGTTGCTGACTCGAAATGATGAGGCGGAGGGCCTCTAACCGACTGTTTTTTACTTTCATGTTGGTATATTTATACAAAGTCGGCTGCAAAATTACATAATATTTTGCAGCCAACCAAATATTTCTGCATATTTTTGCAGATAATCTTGTATAATTACCTTACTTGTTATTTTTTCATATCGAAGCCGACGCGTACACCCTCATATTGCTTGCTCAGTTCTCCGATGGTCTGGAGGTCTGTTCTGCCGCTCAGTGCGGCCATCGTCTGTAAGATATTCAACAGTTTTTTGCCCTCAAATAGAATGGAGATACCGTTCAGTTCTCTCTTGGCATAACAGTTGATCGAGAGCAGCAAGCCCTTCAGTTTGATTTGCTGGTCTGCCTCATTGAAAGTATAGGTGCCACTGAAATTCGTACCCGCAATCTTTGAGGAAAAAGTGCCGTCTTGGTTAAAGGTGATATAGGTGTTGCTCGATGAGAGACCTACCTGATTGTAATAAGGTAGCAGTTTCTCTTCAATCTGTACGGCCGCTACCTCGCCGCCAGCCTTTGCCAATAGGTTCTTGCTTGTAAAGGCACAACCAGGACCGTCGTATTTCCAGGTTCCAATAAGGCCTTGTGCACTAACCTTGTCAAGGCCGATAACACTGGTGATAGCATTTACAACGCCCGTTCCGTTTGTCATGGCACTCAGAACCTGGTTCATGTTGCCACAACTGGTCATCAGCATACAGATGCCTGCGACCACTCCAATCATAATCTTTTTCATCTTCATTATTATTGATTCGTTATCTTTTCTTCTATCTCTTATTCACCCCTAAAGCGCTGCGAAGTTACAAACTTTTCCGTCAAAAATCTCTTTTTTACAATAAATTAACAGAAAGTAAGCCGGGTAAAGAAAACGGTAGGGCTATTGTAGCGCTATTGTAGCGCTATTGTAACGCTATTGTAGGGCTATTGTAACGCTATTGTAGGGCTATTGTAGCGCTAATGGAGTGCTCGTCATCTTTTTATCGCGCGTATTATATAATAAGGTGTGCCTTTTCTTTGGTCTTGATGTTAGTCAAGAGTGGAAGAGATTTTGCATGAAAAGTGAAAATTTTCCCGAAAAAGTTTTGTGGGTTCGGAAAAAAGCAGTACCTTTGCACCCGCTTTCGCCCAAAAAGTTGGGCTGGGGCACTAAAAAGAAGAGTGTTCTTTGATAGATTTACATAGACAGAAGTAGTACAAGAAGCGAGTGCCTTTATATTATTATATTGGTACTTGGGTAGAAAGAAAACAGACCGT
>CAJODF010000002.1 GCA_905233555.1 uncultured Prevotella sp.
TTTCAATCGTGATGCCAGTGCAGTCAATCGTTTCGATATTATCGCTGAGTTTGACGTTCGATCCAGGATCAATCAATTCATTCTTGTAGTAGTTTGCGAGGTTCTTAATATCTGCTGCAGTCTTGAGGATGTATGGCGTATCTATGGAACCATTGCCTCCGCTAAGCATCTGTTTTCCGACGAGCGTAGCGTAATAAAAATCACCAGAGAGAACCTGAAGGCTATTTTGAAGAGTTGGAGTGCCAAATCCACTTACACATGCGTCTGTTGCAGGTTTTGCAACCAGAGTACCTGTACCGTCTGTGCTTTTAATAGTTAAATTTGAAGCGGTTGCCCCTGCATACGTACATTTAATGGCACTGCTGTCTGGGGCTGTGATGAAGTTTGCGCCTTTCAGGTCGATGGTCAGGTCACCATAACTGTAAATGCAGCCGTCGATGGTGGCATTCTCCAGGGTCAGTGTACGGGTGTTGTAGTCGAAGCTGACTTTTCCGCTCTTTATACATGTGTGTGTAATGTTTGAGGCGTTAGTTACAGAGGCATGTACACCTGCTTGTGCCGGGAAAGGACCATAACCCTCATGGGATCCGAGAAAGAGTCCATATCTACTATCTACAAATGTCAGCATATAGGATGTCTCCTTTGGGAAATAGATAGCATTTCCTTCAAAAGATGCAGTGATTTCTGTTGTGCCAAGACCAACTGGCGTTATCTCACCTGTTGAGGGATTGATGGTTGCTACACTGGTATTAGAAGAAGAAAAAGTTACAGACACCCCAGACACCTCATGATAATTATAGAAGTCAGGATAAGTTTTGTTGTCGTTATAGAAGTTCACACTATGTGATTCTATCTTGTATTTTTGCTGACTATATTCCAGATAGAACATAAAAGCATCATCATCTATAAATACTTGATTATCCTGCGCCCACACTAGGTTGGGGGTGAGCAGCAGGGCGAAGAGGGCCAAAAAGATTTTGGCCAAAGCATTGAGCCGCCTCGGCTCCAGTTGTTGATTGACTAATCTTTTTCTCATAATGGTTATTGTTTCTTTATTGTCGTTTTCTTACCGTTGAGGATGTAGAGGCCGGGCTTTGTGGGCTGGTCGATGCGGCGGCCCTGCAGGTCGTACCACTTGCCGTCTTTTCGCTCGTCGAGCATTACGTCCTTGATACCGGTGTTGTCACCGTCGCCATGACTGATGCCGTAGGAGGCGCGGGCTGCAGCAACGCCTGTCAGATCGAGATAGCATTTGCCTGTGGGGATGTTGCCTGTAGCCTTCAGGAACTCATCCTTATAGAGTATGTAATACGCTTTGTTGCTGGTAGAAACAGCATTTGCTGCGAATCTCAGCAGGTTGCCGCTTGGCAGGTTGCCGTCGGCATCAGTGGCTGCTGTGTAGGTGAAGACTGTGGCATTCTCGCCTCTCTCCAACAGGATGGCGGTGTTTGGCGGCAGTACCTTTGTCTCGGCAAGAGTCACCTTGTTATTGCTCACACCCGTCACGATGTATGCCTTAATACCATCGGGCACCTTATAAGTCGTAGCCGAGGTATTGCAATAGGTGGCATACGTCCGATCGGCAGCAAAGATGTTATCGAGGCTCTCACCCACAGAGACTGTGATGTTGATCGGATATTCAGAGAGGTTCGGATTGGTTTTGGGATTCAGGACGATGAACGCCATGTCGCTACCCGTCAGCGTAGCCGTTAAGGTTACATATCCAGCTCCGGTTGCCGTAATCTTACCGTTCGTAAATGTTGCGATGTTCTCATTTGCCGATGCGTAGCCTCCATCCTTGAAATCGATCAGATCGCCATCTGCAATGGCAGGATAGATGGCAGGCATCACCTCGTCGTCGATTGCCAAGGTGTAGGGAGCATCGGGATAGCCATAGTATTTGGCCACAGCGTTTTCACTCTCTCCGCCAAGGTCGGAAACGAGGCGGGCGGTCACCGTACCCGGCTTGCTCATGGTGAAGGCATCGGTATAGGCCGTTTCATCTACCGTTTCATCTTTGTAGGTAATGGTGTAATACAAGGTAGAGTTGGCATATTTATCACCATCAGGCAGGGCAAGTGCCACAGTGACACCGTCTTCTGTAGTGGCTGTTCTTTCTATCTCAGGTGTAGATAGTTTTTCGATGGTGTACTCTGTGTTCGTGGCGGAATAGAGGAGTCCGAGATTGTTCTCGAAACTGGTCGTTAATCCGCTGATAGGATCGGCCGTCGGACTGGTCGTATTCTTCACGGTGATACTTCCGTACTCGTCGGGATCCCGAGTAAAAACTATTGCTTTGTTAGAGCCGGTACCCTTGAAGGCGGCATCCGTTGCGCCTGAACATTCAATGACACTGTTGCCCACAATGTCAACCGTCAGCGTGGCAAGTCCACTTTCAATGCCGTTCAGACCATTTGACGTAATGTAGGCTTCGTTAAGCGTCAAGGTGCTGGTCCCGTCAAATATCACAGAAGGAACTGCGGATGCCAGGACATTATCTTTATTGCCAGAAGTTACGCGCTCTCCTCCAATCCAAAGGTCATAGAGTATGTCATTAATCTTGAAAGTAACTGTCCTCGTCGCAGTCGAGAAGTTCTTGTTCGTTGAGGTCAGCGTCACGGAGCCTGCATTTTCGCCAGGGTTGATGTTCTCACCGTAACTGACGGTATAGTCTTCCTCAGCGACTGCTTTGCCGTTGAACGTCACCGTCACGGCAGGCGTAATCTGAGAGCCGGTATAGGGCTGGGGATCAATAGGGCTTATCTCGACATTGTCAAGGTCGGCCTGCCCAATCGTGAACTTGCCTGTTGCCGTACCAGTGAAGTTGCCCGCACCTGTTATGGTGATAGTAGGAGCGTTCTCACTGTCGGCCGTGGCGGCATTGGTGTTGTTGGCGTAGCCGGTGATGGTATAGTCCGTCCCGGCAGTCAGGGGCTCAGCGGCTGCAGCACCTTCCGTCAGCATGATAGAAACCGTTGCGTTCGGCGTGATGGCATTACCCGTATAAGTGTAAGTCTGCGTAGCAACAGCGCTAACTGTGGCTGTCGCAATGCTCTTCGGATTGATGGTGAAGGTTTTTTCGACAGGTGTGGCAGCATAGATGCCCAGACCCGTAATCGTCGCTTTGGCGGTATTTCCCGCATTCGTGTTATTCGAATACGCTACCGTATAGTGCGTACCCTCTGTCAGAACATTCCCGTCGGTAACCGTTACGACTGGTGTCAATGCTGCGCCCGTATAGGTCGGAGCCTCAATATCGCTAACCATTGCCAAAGTCAGCGTCTTTCGACTCTGGAAGTTGACGGTTACCTCGACATTACTGCCGTCTGTGGGCATCTCGAATTCATATTTCGTCTCGCCGCTGGGGGTGGCATCAGGTGTCGTACACGTAACTGTAATGAGGTCGGTATCCAGACCGGGGGCTCTGGTGCGACCGTGCGCCATATCGCCCGTTACTGCGGAAAAGGCGGAGATAAACTCACTGGTCACGTAGTTCCCGTCGGTAGGCGTCACCGTCAGGGTACACTTGCCATTGCTGATACTGGATGTCGCCGTTCCGGCATTATCGTTAGCCGCACCATTCAGTTGTTTTTTAATAGTCACGGTGGGGTCTGCCCATGCTCCCATAGCAAACAGGAACATGCTCAGAACTGTCAAGGTCTTAAATATATTATGCTTCATATCTTCTACTTATTATAACCTTTTCACTTTTTCACCTTTTATAAACCTTCTTTCCGTTTCTGATGTAGAAACCTGCCCGCTGGGGCTGTCCGTTCAGTTTGCGTCCGTCGATGGTGTACCAATTGTCGTTGGTCTCATCCATATGGATGTTGTCAATGCCTGTGTCGTCGCCACCGTGAACGATGTTCAGTCGGGCCGGTGCGGCTCCACTGACTATCAGGTAGGCACGATTGGCAGGAATCGTACCACTCGTCGCGCGCTTGAACATATCATTATATAATACGTACACTGTACCACCATTGATAGAACTGACACCTACTGCCTCAGTAGAACCTATCAGTAAGTTGTTGGGGAATGTTGAGGTTGCACCCGTATAAGCACTGGCAATAGTATTTGCCGCTGCAGTCTTACCTTCTACATTCTGTAGCAGTACGGCAGTATTCGCAGGAATATAGCCAATCTCTGCGGTAGTCACCGTGGAACCATTAACTTCTGTCACCTGATAAGCCTTCAATCCTGCAGGCGTTGCCAGATTCTCAGTACCGTAATAGGTTGCCCACTCGTTCGTCGCGTCAAAACTGACGTTCATCTGGCGGTTAACGGTCAGCGTATAGTACGCTTCGTCTGCCGCAGATACATCCGTTGCAGCAGCCGTTGCAGTAATCGTTGCCGTTCCTATGCCGACAACTGTCACTGTTCCGTCATTAGCCACAGTAGCCACTGCCGTATTGTTACTCTCATACGTCACAGCCACATTATGTGTGTTCTGCAGTACAGGCAGTGCTGTATTATTAGTTCCATCGATAGTCCACGTGGCAGTCGTAACACTCGTTTCTCCCTGCTTGTACGTCAACTCCGGGTCTGTGAGAATGATATATTCAACCTTTGTAGTCTCACCATACAGATACTCCATAGAAGTTTCTGTTTCGTAAGAAGCCCTATAATATACAGCTAAAGTCTTACTGCTACTGATGTCAACTCCACCTGCAGGGAACTCCTGAGCATTAGGATTCGCAGGTTCTTCACCCTCATAGGTGTAATACATAGCAGTTGCATTTGGCGTAAGATTCGTAATAGTAACGTTTTGTGTACCAGTATAAGTTCCTGCTGCCTTGCTGAGTGTTGGCTTTGCAGGTTTTACGTCTAAGAAAAATGATGCCTGCGGAGTCTCTGTAGTGGAAGTCTTTATATATTCAACTCCATTAGGGATATTGAAGATTACATCTAGTTCCTGCCTTCCAGCACCAGTTAAAGTAATATTTCCTTCCGTTACAGTAGCAGCCACCTGAGTATGATCACCCAAGGAATAACCAGAGATCGTGACTCCCTCAATAGCTTTCGGCAAGAATTCTGGAGCAGGAACTGTGCCACCATAAGTTGCAGTCATATCCTTAACATCCAATCTGCAAGCATAGAGTTTGTCACTAGAGTTTCCATTAGCCTCTACCCAAACCTCACAAATCACTGTAAGAGGATCGTTGTACTGCCTACCATTCTTGAAGATCTGGAATGTGGTTGTACCATTATCTATCTGGTTCTCTTCATCAGGAGACTCGTTATTTGCAAAATAGCGAGAGTATTTTAATGTTCCTCCTTCATTAGGATTGTTGAAACTATAAGTATCGGTCTCATAATTCATCAGGATTGTAGGCTTCTTCAGAGAGCTAGTGAAGATTGCCTCATTCAACGGCTCGCCTTTTGAACCGTTCAATGCGCCTGACGAATACGTTGCCCCTTCACTTAAAAGAATGAGTCCTGTATAGTCAAGAGAGGCAAATGCTTTAATAGCAGTAAAACTAACAGCAGCCAACTTCAACGAAGCTGATGAGGCTCCACTTGCCTTTTCTATAGTTAATGGAGCACTTGAATTAATCGACCTTACAACAGATCCTGAGTCTGGAGACTCAATGATACAATCTCCGTCAATGCTAATTTTTAAGTCACTTAAACCACTAACAATTCTCGCTGTACAGTTAACACTATTCTTAAGGCTAAGTGTATTATTACCATCAAAAGAAACATTGCCAGAGGCACCTAACAAAGTGTTTTTGTTCGTATTATTGACTTGCGTCGCAGTCGTTACATTTGTATATAACCATATCGGATAATGCGGTACTGTAGTAATAGTAAGGGTTTCCAAATATGAATTATCATCCATCATATGTGACTTCCTATACCCTTGTTGTGAAGCAGTTTTATCGTATCCGAAAGGAACGTTTGCTGCAGCATAAGCACCATCATACGAAACAGAAGCAAATCCACTCACTACAGATCCCCCATCTCCTGCTGAAATCGCTAAAGTACCACCATTTGTACCTCCTTCAAAAGTTATATTTTTATTTCCACTAACAGCCAAATTAGCCTTTACTTGTACTGCAGCATTATCTCCATTAATGACTACTTTCAGGTTCTCAAGCCCACTAAGGATTGTCCCCAGGTTATCTGCTCCATTCAGTGTCAGCGTAGCAGGAGTTGCAGGCGACGCTGTGTTATCAGCAGGTGTAAATACTACTGTTGCAGTTGCACCACCAAGCACATTTGATGCATTGACATTCGATACCGTCACGCCAGCAACAGTCAAGCCATAACTCACACCATACACGAGAGTACCTTTATTTTCTGTCACATCGCTTGACAACAAGACTATAGGATCTACTGGTGTCAGCGTCACATTATCTCCCTTTAATGTAGCACCATTGCTTTTCGGGGCTTCCATTGTTAAAGATCCCTTTGTTGCACCTGTCGACTTTAAATTAATTGTCACAGCCTCTCCAGATGCACTTTCGAAAATAGATCCGTCACTGCTGCGGTAGAGCGAATTGCTGCCAATCAAATCAATATCCAGCGTACTAAGAGTTGTGCTGATAGCTTCAATGCCACTGACATTATTCAGCGTCAGGGTGTGAGATGACTTATCGAAGCTTACCTTATTGTCACCCAACACGTTTGTGGCATTGCCTTCATAGACCTGCATATCGTTAACTTGAACACCGTACGAAGGTACAAGCTGAGCGTTATGAACTTCGCCAGCCGAGAAATAATATGTATTGGAAGTATAATCACCAGATCTCAACAAAATCAGCGCGAGTTTCTTGTTGATAGTGAAGTGGCCAAAATAGCTACTGCTAATCACGCCATTAGTGCCACCTTCGTCAGTATCCTTCAAAGTTAGACTTCCTACTACGTCGCTGGTCGACGTGAAAGTCAAAGAAGGTACATTATCTCCGTCGGTCTTTTGAATACAAGTTGTATTCGTTGTAATGCTGTTGGTTCCCTGAATATCAATGGTCAGGTTATCCAACCCCACCTTCACAGGAACTGTCAGCGTCGCACCATTCAGTGTCAGCTTATAGGTTGACCCTGTATCCGCGCCTACATTTTCGCTGAATGACACTGTACCATTACCAAGCACGTTGGCCGCATTGGCACTCGTTACCTGAGTCTCACCAATCCACAAATCATAGGTCTGTACTATGGTAGCATTCAGCGTTGCATTGGCATCAGGCATCTCAAACGAATATCCATAATAGCCAGGATCTGCTATATTCGTAAGAGCAACCGTTTGCTCTGTACCCCCAGTGGGCGTATAGACTAACGAAGTAGCAGTAATAGTACCCTCTGCTGGATACAAATCAATCTCGACGGTCTGACCAGGTGCAAGAGCCAAAATACCTTTTGAAGAATCACTTAATGGTTCGTAGAAATTACATTCGCTGTTGACTCCAACGGTCAATGCTTTCGTGTACATCACAGCACCGTCATTCTCAACAATGTCGTAATAGGTAACGTCTTGCATTATAATTTCAGTTCCAGAAGCACGCTGGGTATAGCCAGACTTCTCTACAGGATCGTTATTACCAATCTTTGTTTGGGTATTAACAGTGTAATAGTAGTAATTGTTCGTCAATGAACCTCCTGTTTCATTTGCTACTATTGCTCCTGTGAAAGCATTATTATTATCATTGTTAATATTGTTGACAGTAGTTGTACCTTTAACTGAATTCTCAGAAATAGTAGCTGCACTCTCTCCCACTATACCTCCTGAGTAACTATTTTGATTGTTACCAGTACTATTGATTGAAACATCAGAAACTGTACATCCGTTGATCTCAGAGCTACCAGAAGCGGATGCAACGATGCCTCCGGCATATACATCACCACCACTTGACGTTGTAGAAGAAGTAATTTCACCTCCATTGACGACACAATCTTTGATAACACCATCTGAGACCATTCCTGTAATACCGCCAGAAAAAGTGCTTTGTGAATTACCACTACTTATTGTACAAGAGGTAACAGTACAATTCTCGATTGTTCCGTAGGCCAAGTTACCGGCAATGGCACCATTTTGACCCCCATTCCCGAATTGACAACCGCTGAGAGTGAGGTTCATTACGGTTCCCCTAGTGATTTCGTCATTAGAGGAATCGTATTTACCAATATTGCCAAAAAGCCCTGATACGCCATCTGGATTTGTATTACTGAATGTTAATCCAATAATGGATTTGCTGCCTCCATCAAAGGTTCCGATGAAGCTCATGGGGGTATTACCTATTGGTTCGAAGCCTATCTTGTCCGTGCAGTCAATGTTTCCACCGAGCTTGATGTATTCAGTGCTTAGTATGCCATCATTGACGTATTTTGCGAAAGTCTTCAAATGTTCAAAAGAACTAATGATGAATGGTAATTCCTCTGTGCCTTTACCACCGCCCAGTATCGAATTTGTTATAAGGGCTGAGGTCATTTGGCCATTATTCCAGGTAGGAATCCAATACATACCAGTCCCCATTGTGGGGGTTTCGGCATTAGAGAATCCAGAGAAAAAATAATCATCTGTTTCTGTGCTTAATTCCAGTGAACAATTTTCGCCACCTCCCGTGAATGATATCTCTCTTTCATATTCTGAAGTGATGCAGACGCCATTAGTCGTATTCATTGAGTTCGTACCTTTGAGTTCGATTGTGAGATCAGCATCGATACCCCAAGATATAGGACTCGTCAGCTCCACACCATTCAACGTCAGCTTATGGTTTTCGGCATCGTAACTGACGTCACCATTGATATTGGTGCCGGTAATATTAGAGGCATTGGAGCTTGTAACCTCCACACCACCAACTGTCAATCCGTAGTTTTCCGTCTTTTGGAAACCAACAGAAATGGGGATAAATGAGAATTCACCAGTTGTTGAAGAGAAGTATATCTGGAAATAATAAGAATTGACAGTTCCCGTCAAAGGTATTTCTACGAGGCCGCCATTAGACGGTAACGATACTTCTTCAGAATAGGTCCCGTCATTTCCATAATTACTATTCATTCCTCTTACTTGTACCTTTACATTCTTATTAGTGCAAGTGCCCCAGTCGAACAGAAAATACGCCTTGGTAACAAGATTCATATCATCCAAACTTCCAGGATAGATATAACACGATTTTGGATCATCTGAGTTTGATGAAACTTTAAAATAATCAATACTTGCATTATTCAGACTATTAACCACTGTTACATCAGTACTTACATCAAGGCTTGCCACATCACCTTCAGTACTATAACCCATAATATCACCATTGTCATTCCAATATTCATCACCATTCCCTTTATATCCAGTTGCATATATTATATAAGGATTGGTATTGCTTGATTTTACCATTGTTCCATCCCAAGATAGTCCCGTACCGGCTCCATACGTAATAGTACTATTTCCAGCGATATTCGTTTTCAGACAGCCAGGCAGTGTGGCGCTTGTGGTAAAGTTTAATGTTCCTGAAGTCACATTGATAGTCCCCACATCACTATAACCAACCAGATTAATATTCAAATCAGAGGGAACACTAATGCCATTATTCGCAGAGTTTAGGTGAACGCCTTTCAGTGTCAGCGTATTTGTAGAGGCATTATAACTGACAGAAGAATAATCGTCATTCAGCACATTGGATGCATTGGCACTTGTCACAGCTGTTCCTGCTACCGTAATGTTGTAGTTCACAAGAGTCTGGATGGTATAGGTATTACCACTATGTGTTAGACCGAGTCCGTTGTTGTAGGTTGCATTCATTGATTGTGAAGTCGGATTATAAATGAACAAAGCCCCACCCCAATTATCTCCAGGATTAATGGTCAGCGTTCCTGGCTCGGATGCGTCTGTCGTGAACGTAATACCCCATCCATTGAAAAAACATGCCTTGTTTCCTAAGGCCAGGGTGTTATCTCCAACCAAACGTACCGTAATGGTTGGATGATCCTGATCTACCAGTGCTAAAAAAGCTGTATAGGAAACATCTGAAGTAAACGACAAATCAATACCGTTGAGCGTCAGGACGTTGTTGGTGGCATCATAGGTTATCTTATGACTACCGTCCCCTAATACATCTGTAGCGGTTTCATCGGTAACCCAATATGAGCCGCTATTGGTATTAATGCCGAAATAACTCTCATCCTGTGCCCATGCGCTGATCGGCAGGAACATCATGGCAAGGAGTGCCAAAAGGATTCTGTTCAAAACGTTTTGCCGCTTGGACTTCTGCACCTCGCAGAGCCCTGACTCCAGTTGATGATTGATAAATTTTTCTCTCATATCGGTTTATCGTTTTTTTGCTATTCAATAATGTTCGTACGCGCAAGCGCGTAATTCGGGGGCAAAGTTACAAAGAAAACTTGAGATAAGCAAATATTCGTGGGTGTTTTTTCATGCGTATTAGGTTAAAGTTTGTAAGGGCTAGGCAAAAGGTTTGCGAGCCGTCAGGTAAAAGGTAGCGAGGTGCCGTGTAAAGTTAAAACAACGTCGTGATTCGATAAAACCACGACGTTGTTTGTTAAAATACCGACGTTGTTTAATAAAACAGCGGCGTTATTCGATCTTTTTTAGAACGGCAGTGACAGCACGAAGCGGGCACCAGGGCCTTCGAATGCTGTGTCGAGGGTAATGTCACCGTTCAGGCGGCGAGCAATGCTGCGGGCGGCTGTGAGGCCGACGCCTGCGCCGTCGAAGTAACTGTTGAGTTTGGTGAACGGCTCGAACACCTTCTCGGCATCCTCAGCGGGAATGCCGGAACCGGTATCCTCGACGATGAACTTCATCTGGGCTCCTTCGGGCTTCACGGTGAGTTTCACGCTGCCTTCAGTAGTGAACTTGCCGGCATTGTCGAGCAGGGCGTCGAGGGCGCGTACGGCCTGGGCCTCGTTGGTGAGCAGCATGGAGGTCTTCGCATCCTCGTCGGCCTCAGTGGTGAAGGTCAGGTAGGAGGCGGCACCGATGCCTGACTCCAGCACGGCCTTGTCGATGAGGTCGCCTACGGTGATGTTGTCGTCTGCCTCGATGGCGGTCTCAAGATCCACATCATTGGCATTGAGGATGTTGTTCAGCTGGCGCAGGGCACTGGCAGGGTTGGTAGCAAGAAGTTTCTTGGCCTCAAGGGCTGCCTGCTCGATGAGTTGCTTCTTCTGCAACTGCGAGCCGCTGAGTTTCTGGTACTGTTCCTGCAGGTCGTGGTTCTGCTGCTGCAGCGTGTTCACGGCGTTCTGCATCTTCTGCTTGTCCTCTTCCATCTTATCGAAGGCGAGCAGGGCCTGCTCATAGCCTTGACCCACACTGTCGAAGTTCTGCTCCAGTGAGCGGTAGTCGGAGAGCAGTTTCTCCTGCTCATCGACGCGCTTCTGGTAGTCAGCCAGCAACTGCTGCTGTTCGTCAGTGTGCTTGTTGGCTGCCTTCATTTGGAAATAGAGTGCTGCACCGAGGGCGAGCACCAGCAGCACGAGAATGATGATTAAAATGGTCATGCTTGTTCCTCTTTTTTCTTTTCAACCTTCATGAACTTGGTGAAGCCGGTCATTGCCAGCACCTTGTAGATTTCTGGGCTTACGTTGGTCATCTTGAACTGACCCTTCAGCTGCATCACGGTACGCATGGTCTTCTGGATAACACGGAGACCGGAACTGGCCATATAGACGAGTTCTGAACAGTCCATTTCGAGGTCAACGCCTCCGTCCACGAGGGCGGGCTTGATATCCTCTTCAAACTGGTTGGCATTCATGGTGTCGATACGAGCACCTGTCTGGATGATGGTCTTACCACCTTCTTTGATAATCTTTGTCATAGTTGTAAATATTTAATGTTTAAATTTCTTTTTTCATTGTGAGCAGGTTCTTACCCTCTAATCGCTGGTAGGACACCTGGTTCATGATGTTCTTGACGATGTAAATACCCATGCCGCCGATATCGCGCTCCATGGGGTTCACGTCGGGATCGGCATCAACCTTGGCTGTGGGGTCGAACTCTTGGCCCTTGTCGCTAAGGACGAAGGTGAGTTCCTTCCCGTCGCTCTCGGCGAGCAGTTCAATCTCTGCCGTTTGTCCCTCAGGGTAGGCGTAGAAGATGACGTTGCTCACCATCTCTTCCATCACCAAGTTCAGGTTCATCTGGAGTTCCATGTCGAGCCCCAGTTCCTCGCCAATTTCTTCGACGAACTGGTTCACGCGCTCCAGTTCGCCTACTTGATTCTTGATTCGGATTTCCTTTTTCATTATCATTCGTTTGTTGGTTGTTGTTTCTACTTGATTACCTTTACGCAGAGCATGGTGAGGTCATCGTTGGGCTCTGCTCCGTCACGGTGCTTCTCCACCTCGTCGCGCAACAGTTCGATGGTCTTCTCACTGGTTTCGAACGGAACGGTCTGCAGGATTTCCAAGAGTTTCTCGTCGGTGAACTGCTCCTGCTGACGGTTCTCGGCCTCGTTAAGACCGTCGGTATAGACGAACAGGGGCCGATTGGTGATGTCGGCAATCTCCTCACCCTCATACTCCAAGCCCGGCCAGAGACCGATAGGTGCATTAGGAATCATCTCGATAAACTCCGTGGTGCCGTCGCCGATGAGTACGGGCGGGTTGTGACCGGCGTTACAGAAGTCGAGGTGACCTGTGTTGAGGTCGATGAGTCCGAGGAACATCGTGACAAACATACTGCGCTCATTGTCTTCGCCGGAGAGGGCCGCGTTGATGCGGGTAGCAATCTCTGCCGGCATCATGCCCTGGGCGGCGAGGGTGCGGAACAGACGGGTGGCCTGGGCCATGAACAGTGAGGCGGGCACACCCTTGCCCGATACGTCACCGAGGGCGAAGTAGAGTTTATCGTCGCTGAGCACATAGCCGTAAAGGTCGCCGCCAACTTCCTTGGCAGGGGTCATCGAGGCGTAGAGGTCGAGGTCAGGACGGTCAGGGAAGGTGCTGGGTACCATCGACATCTGGATGTCGCGGGCGATACGGAGGTCGCTCTCGATACGCTCCTTGGCGATGGTGGTCTCCTCCAACTGATCGTAGGCGGTAAGCAGTTCCTGGTGGGTAGCCTCCAGTTTACTGTGCGTCTCCTCCAGTTTCTCGTGGGCAATCCTGAGGCGGCGGGCACTGCGGATGCGGAAGAAGAGGAAGATGGCGAGGGAGAGCACGATGATGCTGGAGATGATGATGATACCGAGACGCTGCTGCTGGGCCTTCTCCATTTCGAGACGGGCCTGTTCCTGGGCCTGCTTGGCTTTCAGTTCATCGACATGCAGGAGGGTGTTCATCTCCGTCAACTGCCGTTTGGTGTCATGGACGTTGATGGAGTCGTTGATGACGTACATCTCATAGTAGAGTCGTGCCGCCTCCTTGTAACGTCCGAGCGCCTCGAAGAGTTGGGCGCGCTGCAGACGAACGCGGAAAGCCTCCGTCTTGTCGCTGGTATCGTCCAACATCCGCATACGGCGGTCGTTGAGGGCGATACCCTCATCGTAGAATCCCTGTAGCCGACAGAGTTCTGCACGGTAGTAGAGCCACCGCATATAGAGGAAACTCTCTGTGCTGAACGTGCGCTTCTGTACTTCGTTGAGCATCTCGCTGGCCTTCTCGTAATCTCCTTCGCCGATGGCGGCCTGCGCACAGGCAAGATAGTAGTAGGCCCAGCGGTTGGCCGACTCGCCGTTGTCGTCTTTCTTGGCATAGTACTCGGTGAGGAAGTCCTTCCATTGTTCCGTCAAGGCATCCAGTTTGTGGTATTCTTTCTGGAATTCGAGTACGTCGCCGTAATAGGCATAGATGTCGGAGAGTTGCATCGGTGCAGGGGAGATGTCGGCGAGCATATTGAGACTCTTCTGGTAGGAGTCGGCCGCCTCTTCGGTATTGTTCATGTTGGCATAGACATTGCCCATGGCATAGTAGGCCAAGCCCATACCGTATTTGTCGTTGCGATTCTTGGCGTCATCGTACATCGCCTGACCTTCCTTCAGGCCGGTGTTGGTTTGTCCGGTGAAGTTGAGGGCGTCAACGAGGATGGTCCATGTTTCGTAGTAGTATTTCCAACTGCTATTGGAGCCGAGGAATTCGAGGGTGGGGGGCACCTGCTCGTAGATGGAGTCGTTGAGGTCGGAGTTGTAGAAAAGTGTCATCTTCAGCACTCTGGCGTTGCCTTCCTCGTCGGTATTGCCCTGACGATGGGCTTCGTTAATCAATTGATTGATACACTTCAACTGATAGTTGACGTCGTCTGTTTCAAGACTGAGGTCGTATAGTTTCTGCAGGATACCGATACGGTCTGCACCCTTTGCGGACAGCAAGTTCTTCCGCAAGTCTGCGGCTTCATCGCCGAAGACGCAGACTGTGGCAGTCAGGAAAAGGAGGGTGACAAACCATCGGTTGAAGTTCATAATTGCGCGTACCATATAAAAATGACGGTGCAAATATACGAAAAGAATCTGATATTGCCAAGTTTTAGGAAAGAAAATTGTATAAAGGAGGCAATTTTCTCCGCTTTTAGAGGTCGAGGCCGTTGTTTATGACGACTTGACGCATGTTTTTCAGCAAGTCGCTGGCGAAGATGAAGTCGGTCAGACGCTCGTTGGTCGATTTCATGATCTGACTGCTTTCGCCCTGCCATTCCTTCTCGCCCTCGTAGATGAAGATGATGTTCTCGCCGATACCCATGACGGAGTTCATGTCGTGGGTATTGATGATGGTGGTGATGTTAAATTCTTTGGTAATACCTTGGAGCAGTTCGTCGATGACGAGCGAGGTCTTGGGGTCGAGGCCGGAGTTGGGCTCGTCGCAGAAGAGGTACTTGGGGTTGAGGGCGATGGCACGGGCAATAGCCACACGTTTCTGCATACCGCCGGAGATCTCGCCAGGGAATTTTTCTTCTGCCCCGCTGAGGTTGACGCGGTCCAGACAGTCCATCGCACGTTTGGTGCGTTCGCGGAGGTTCATCGTGGAAAACATATCGAGCGGGAACATGACGTTTTCAAGGACAGTCAGGGAGTCGAAGAGGGCAGCGCTCTGGAAAATCATGCCCATCTCGCGGCGCATCATCACCTTCTCCTTCTTGGACATCTTGACGAAGTCGCGCCCATCGTAGAGCACCTGTCCGCTGGTGGGGTCCAACAGTCCGACGAGGTTCTTCATCAGCACGGTCTTACCACTACCGCTTCGTCCGATGATGAGGTTCGTCTTGCCGTCCTCGAACACGGTGCTGATATCTTTCAGCACCTCTCTGCCTTCAAAGGACTTGTATAGATTTTTGACTTCAATCATGACAGTAGTTGGGTTAGGAATACATCACTGAAGAGAATCAGCACACTGGAGGTGACAACGGCATCGGTACTCGCCTTGCCAACGTTGACACTACCGCCCTCAACGGTGTAGCCGCAGAAGGCCGGGACGCTGGAGATGATAAAGGCAAAGAACTGGCTTTTGATGATACTCATCCACAGGAACCAGGGCACAAAGTCGTGCTGGAGACCCGCCGTCAAGTCGTCGGGCGGTATGATATGTCCGATGTAAGACGTGGCGTAGGCGCCTGCGATACCCGTCGCCGAAGAGAAGATGACGAGGAACGGCATGATGGTCAGCATACCCATGATCTTGGGGAGAATCAGGTAAGAGGCGGAGTTGACACCCATGATCTCTAAGGCGTCAATCTGCTGCGTAACACGCATGGTGCCTAGTTCTGAGGCGATGTTAGACCCTACCTTTCCTGCGAGAATCAGACACATAATACTGCTGGAGAATTCGAGGAGCAGGATCTCACGGGTGGTATAGCCTGCCACCCAACGGGGCATCCAGGGACTCTGGATATTAAGTTTCATCTGGATACAGATAACTGCACCGATGAAGAAGGAGATGATCAGGACGATGCCGATGGAGTTGACACCCAACTGTGCCATCTCCTTGACATATTGTTTGAGGAACATCCTAAGTCGCTCAGGACGTGTAAAGGTGCGTCCCATCAGCGTCAGGTACCGTCCGAATATAGCCAGATATTTGAGTATCAACATGCGCTTGTTCCCTTATTTGGGTGCAAAGGTAATAAATATTTCTTAATTATGAATATTTCTTTTGTATTTTTTGTACCTTTGCAACCGATTAGCAACCGATTATGGAAGAAAACATGAATAATGAGCGTCTGGTGCTCCGGACGGAAGGACTGGTGAAACGTTATGGAAAGCGTACCGTGGTCAATGATGTGAGTTTCGACGTGAAGCAGGGTGAAATTGTGGGACTGCTGGGTCCGAATGGTGCCGGTAAGACCACTTCCTTCTACATGACGACGGGTCTGGTAGTGCCTAATGACGGTCATATCTACCTTGGCGACGAGGAAGTGACGAACTATCCTGTCTATAAGCGTGCCCGTGCCGGTATCGGCTATCTGGCGCAGGAGGCATCCGTGTTCCGCAAGATGAGTGTGGAGGATAATATCCTGTCGGTCCTGGAGATGACGGGCAAGCCCCGCGACTATCAGTTGCAGAAACTGGAAAGTCTGATCAGTGAGTTCCGTTTAGACAAGGTGCGCAAGAACAAGGGTGACCAACTCTCCGGTGGTGAACGCCGTCGAACGGAGATTGCCCGTTGTCTGGCCATCGAGCCGAAGTTTATCATGCTCGACGAGCCGTTTGCCGGCGTGGATCCCATTGCCGTGGAGGATATCCAGCAGATCGTGTGGCATTTGAAGTACCGCAATATCGGTATCCTGATTACCGACCATAACGTCGATGAGACGCTGGCCATTACCGACCGTGCCTATCTGCTCTTTGAAGGACGCATCCTGTTCCAGGGCACACCCGAAGAACTGGCTGCCAACAAGGTGGTGCGAGAGAAATACTTGACGGAATCCTTCGAACTCCGCAAGAAAGGCTTCCAAAGTTAAAATATCTAAATTGTGCTTTTTTTCGGCTGATAATGCGTAATTTTGCACCTCCAAAAAGAAATATATAATAAATAAGGTATAGAAAAAGATGAAAATTTCATTTGATTGCGCCGATAAAATCAATGGTCTGTTGACGATGACCATTGAACCGGCAGACTACCAGGAGAAGGTAGAGAAGACGTTGAAGGACTATCGTAAGAAGGCACAGGTGCCTGGTTTCCGCCCCGGAAATGTTCCCATGGGATTGATCAAGAAGCAGTACGGAACCGCCGTGAAGGTGGATGAGGTCAATAAACTGTTGGGCGAGAAACTCTATGAGTATGTGCGTGAGAACAAGATTCAGATGCTGGGCGACCCCCTGCCCAATACCGAGAAGCAGCAGCCTCAGGATTTCGAGAAGGACGGTGACCTCACTTTTGTGTTTGATATCGCCGTGGCTCCAGAATTTGAGGCCAAACTGAGCGGACGGGACAAGATTACCTATTATACCATCACTGTTGACGACAAGATGATTGACCAACAGGTGGATATGTACGCCTCGCAGGCCGGTGAGTTTACGAAGGCAGAGGTGTTCAGCGGCAACGATACGCTGACAGGTGACCTGCGTGAGTTGGACAAGAAGGGCAATACGCTTGAGGGTGGTATCACGACTGAGAGCGGTATGATCATGCCGGCCTACATCAAGGAAGAGAAGCAGAAGAAACTCTTCGACGGTTGCAAGGTCGGTGACATCATCACCTTCAACCCCAAAAAGGCCTATCCCGATAATGACGCTGAGGTGGCTGCCCTGTTGAAGGTAGATAAGGAACAGGTGAAGGACCTGAAGTCGGACTTCAGTTTCCAGATTACCGAGATCCGTCATTTCCAGCCTGCAGAGGTGAATCAGGCCTTGTTTGACAAGGTGTTCGGCGAAGGTACCGTGAAGGGCGAGAAGGCTTTCCGTGAAAAAATTGCCGAGCAACTCAAGGCTCAATTCGTCGGTAGCAGCGACTATAAGTTCATGCTGGATGTCCGCGAGCATCTGGAGAAGAAAGTCGGTAACCTGGAGTTCCCCGAGGCTCTGTTGAAGCGTATCATGCTGAATAACAATAAGGATAAGGAGCCCGACTTCGTGGAGAAGAACTTCGAAGCCAGCATCCAGGAACTGAAATGGCACCTGATCAAGGAGCAGATTGTGGCTGCCCAGAAGATTGAGGTGAAGGACGATGACCTGAAAGAGGTGGCCAAGAGTGCCATCCGTGCCCAGTTCGCCCAGTACGGAATGAACAATATTCCCGAAGACGTGGTGGAGAACTATGCGGCCGAGCAGTTGAAGAAGCGTGAGAACCTTGATAATTTCGTCGATCGCGCTGTCGATATGAAACTGACAGAAGTCCTCAAAACGGTGGTCAAACTGGAGGAAAAACCAGTCACTTTTGAGGAGTTTAATAAGTTGATGGAGAGAAAATAAGTTTTTTTACGAAAAAATAACTCCATTTTTTGATGGGTTATCGACTTTTTTATTTATCTTTGTGTCCCAATATGCAAGATAAAAGGTCGATAGCCCTTTATTGTATAAGTGAAAAGGAGTGAAAAGTGAATAGTGAAAAGTGAGTAGTAAATAGAGATATGAAGAATGACTTTAGAAAATATGCCGTAGGGCATTTGGGAATGGACGGTCTGACGCTTGACGAAGTGATGCAGGCTCAGGCTCAGTATCTGAATCCGTATATCTTGGAGGAGCGTCAGTTGAACGTGACTCAGATGGATGTATTTTCCAGATTGATGATGGATCGCATCATTTTTCTCGGTACACAGATAGATGACTATACGGCCAATACGTTGCAGGCTCAGTTGCTGTATCTCGACTCTGTGGATTCCGGTAAGGATATCTCTATCTATATCAATAGCCCTGGTGGCAGCGTGACAGCCGGACTGGGTATCTATGATACGATGCAGTTCATCTCCAGCGATGTGGCTACCATCTGTACGGGCATGGCAGCCTCGATGGGTGCCGTCTTGTTGGTGGCCGGTACAGAGGGTAAGCGTTCCGCCCTGCCTCATAGTCGCGTGATGATCCACCAGCCGTTGGGTGGGGTACAGGGTCAGGCCTCCGATATCGAGATTGAGGCCAAGGAGATTCTGAAGTTCAAGAAGGAACTTTATACCATCATCTCCGACCATTCACATACCCCCTATGAGAAGGTGTATGCCGACTCTGACCGTAACTACTGGATGACGGCGGAGGAAGCCAAGGAATACGGTATGATCGACAATGTATTGACGAGAAAAGGTTAGAAATAATGGTTAAGAAGGGTGTTTGTAGTTTCTGTGGAAGGACTGAAAGAGAGGTCAGACTGCTGATAACGGGACTCAACGGATATATCTGTGAGGACTGTGTCCAGCAGGCTTACCAGATTCTTCAGCAACAGGACTGGATGCAGGAAGATAAGGAGACAGGAAAACAGGGAGGCAAGGAGACAGGCCGACAGAGGCACGTTCCCAAACCTCAGGAGATCAAAGCCTATCTTGACCAATACGTCATCGGTCAGGAGGAGGCGAAACGCTATCTGTCTGTGGCTGTCTATAATCACTACAAGCGCCTCCAACAGCCTTCGAGTGCCGATGAGGTGGAAATCGAGAAGAGCAACATCATCATGGTGGGCTCGACGGGAACGGGTAAGACGCTCCTGGCCAGAACCATCGCGCGCCTCCTGGATGTGCCGTTTACGATTGTGGATGCAACGGTGTTTACGGAGGCCGGTTATGTGGGAGAGGATGTGGAGAGTATCCTGACGCGTCTGCTGCAGGTGGCCGACTATGATGTGAAAGCCGCCCAGCGTGGGATTGTGTTTATCGACGAGATAGACAAGATCGCCCGTAAGTCTGATAACCCTTCGATTACCCGTGATGTCAGTGGCGAGGGAGTCCAACAGGGTCTGCTGAAACTGTTGGAGGGCACGAATGTCAATGTACCGCCCAAAGGCGGAAGAAAGCATCCTGACCAGGAATACATCCAGTTGGATACCCGTAATATCCTGTTTATTTGCGGTGGTGCCTTCGACGGTATCGAACGCAAGATCGCGCAACGGATGAACACCCATGTGGTGGGCTATAATTCTGTTCAGAGTGTCGCTAAAATTGATAAGACAAACCTGATGCAATATATCGTGCCGCAGGACCTGAAGGCCTTTGGACTCATCCCGGAGATTATCGGCCGATTGCCAGTCCTGACCTATCTGAACCCGCTCGACCGTGAGGCACTGGAAAAGATTCTCGTGGAGCCGAAGAATTCCATTATCCGTCAGTATGTGAAACTCTTTGAGATGGACGGCATCGAACTTACCTTTGCTCCCGAGGCTTTGAAAATCATTGTCGATAAGGCTGTAGAATATAAACTCGGTGCCCGCGGACTCCGGTCGATCGTGGAGAGTGTGATGATGGATACGATGTTTGATGCGCCTTCGAAAAAGATAAAGAAATTTGAAGTAACGGCCGACTTCTGTAAGAAGCAATTGGAGAAGTCGCATTTGCAGAAACTAGCCTCGTAAATTAAGGAGACAAGGAGACAGGGAGACAAGGAGACAAGAATAAATAATGCTAGGAGGAAATATATGGCGGAAAAGATCAATCTAACAGCAGCATTAAAGAAATACTTTGGATTTGACAAGTTCAAAGGAGATCAGGAACGTATCATCCAGAATGTGTTGGACGGGAAAGATACCTTTGTGCTGATGCCGACGGGCGGGGGAAAGAGCCTCTGCTACCAGTTGCCGTCCTTGTTGATGGAGGGCACGGCCATCGTCATCTCGCCCCTGATTGCCCTGATGAAGAATCAGGTGGATGTCATCTCCAATCTGAGTGAACAAGAAGGGACAGCCCATTACCTGAACTCCTCGCTGAACAAGGCGGCGATCGATCAGGTGAAGGCGGATATCATCGCTGGGCACACCAAACTCCTCTATGTGGCTCCCGAGTCGTTGACGAAGGAGGACAATGTGGAGTTCCTGAAGTCTGTGAAGATCTCTTTCTATGCGATCGACGAGGCACATTGTATTTCGGAATGGGGCCATGATTTCCGTCCGGAATACCGTCGTATCCGTCCCATCGTGGATGAGATAGGACGTGCTCCTATTATCGCCCTGACTGCTACTGCTACCGATAAGGTGCGTTCAGATATCAAGAAAAACCTGGGTATCGTGGATGCGACGGAGTTCAAGAGTTCCTTCAACCGTCCGAACCTGTATTACGAGGTGCGTGCTAAGACGAAGGAGGTGGATAAGGATATTATTAAGTTCATCAAACAGCACCCAGGAAAGAGCGGAATCATCTATTGTCTCTCGCGGAAGAAGGTAGAAGAACTGGCTGCTATCCTGCGTGCTAACGAGATCAAGGCGGCGGCTTATCATGCTGGCCTGGATTCTTCAACCCGGACACAGACTCAGGATGCCTTCCTGATGGAGGATATCGATGTGATCGTGGCCACCATCGCCTTTGGTATGGGTATCGATAAACCGGATGTACGTTTTGTGATCCATTATGATATCCCGAAGTCGTTGGAGGGCTATTATCAGGAAACCGGTCGTGCGGGGCGCGACGGAGGCGAGGGTATCTGTCTGGCCTTCTATTCCAGCAAGGACCTGGATAAACTGGAGAAGTTTATGGAAGGAAAACCCGTGGCCGAACAGGATATTGGACGCCAGTTGTTGGTGGAGACGGCGGCTTATGCCGAGACGAGTGTCTGCCGTAGGAAGATGCTGTTGCACTATTTCGGTGAGACTTATGATAAGGATAACTGTGGGAACTGTGATAACTGTCTGCATCCGAAGACCAAGATAGAGGCCAAGGATCAGTTGGTGACGGTGCTGAAGGTGATCCTGCTGATTAAAGAGAATTTCCGTAGCGACTATGTGATTGACTTCATCATGGGAAAGGAGACAGAAGAGATCTTGGCACACAAACATCATGAACTGGATGAGTTCGGTATTGGTGAGGATGATGACGAGAAGATCTGGAATCCGGTCATCCGTCAGGCACTCATTGCAGGCTATATCCGCAAAGAGGTGGAGAACTACGGTCTGTTGAAGGTGACGGCTGCCGGTAAGAAGTTCCTGAAGGCGCCGAAATCGTTTATGATAGTCAAGGATGCGGAGTTCAGCGATGATTATGAGGCTGGCATGGAACATGAAGGCGGTACAGGTGCCCTTGACCCGACACTCAGTGCCATGTTGCGCGACCTCCGTAAGAAGGTCTCGAAACGGTTGGAGCGTCCGCCTTATGTGATCTTCCAGGATGTCAGTATCGACCAGATGGCTACGGATTACCCTGTGACCCTCGAGGAACTGAAGAATATCCAAGGCGTGGGCGAGGGTAAGGTGAAACAGCCCTATGCCAAGGAATTTGTGGATCTGATTGCCAAGTACTGCGAGGAAAACGAGATAGAGCGTCAGGTGGACTTGCGCGTCCGTACCGTGGCTAAGAAATCAATGTTGAAGGTAAAGATTATTCAGAGTATCGACCGTCAGGTTGCCCTCGACGATATTGCCAATGCGCAGGGTATAGACTTCGATGAACTGCTCGACGAGATCGAGGCAATTGTCTATAGTGGTACGAAACTGAATATCGACTATTTCCTGGAAGAGGTCATGGACGAGGATCATATCGACGATATTTATGATTACTTCGCAGAGTCGGATACCGACAGACTGAGTGTGGCTCAGGACGAATTAGGAAAAGACTATTCCGAAGACGAGATCCGTCTGGTACGTATCAAATTCATCTCAGAAATGGCGAACTAAATTGTAAAATGTATATAAATAAATTGTAAATTGTAAATTGTCAAATTGTAAATCTATATGGCTTCATTTATTGCAGACAAAATCGTGATGGACGGACTGACATTCGATGACGTCCTTTTGATTCCAGCTTATTCGGACGTACTGCCCAAGACAGTAGAGTTGAAAACCCGTTTCTCTCGGAATATCGAGTTGAATATTCCTTTCGTGACGGCCGCGATGGATACGGTGACCGAATCTCAGATGGCCATCGCCATTGCCCGTGAAGGTGGTATTGGTGTGATCCATAAGAATATGTCTATCGAGGAACAGGCTCGTCAGGTGGCCATCGTCAAACGTGCCGAGAACGGTATGATCTACGACCCGATCACCATCCCACTGGGTTCTACGGTGGCTCAGGCCCTCGATATCATGTCGGAGTATCATATCGGTGGTATCCCCGTGGTGGATAATGATAATCATCTCGTGGGTATCGTGACGAACCGCGACCTGCGTTTTGAGCGCCGTCTCGACCGTCCGGTGGAGGAGATTATGTCGAAGGAGAACCTCGTGACCACCCACCAGCAGACGGACCTCACGGCTGCTGCCCAGATTCTGCAGGAGAATAAAATCGAGAAACTGCCGGTGGTGGATAAGGACAACCGTCTGATAGGTCTGATTACCTATAAGGATATTACCAAGGCCAAGGATAAACCGATGGCCTGCAAGGATGAGAAGGGGCGTCTGCGTGTGGCTGCAGGTGTCGGTGTGACCTCCGATACCCTCGACCGTATGCAGGCCCTGGTGGATGCTGGTGCTGACGCCATCGTGATCGATACGGCACATGGTCATTCGAAGTCCGTGATTGAGAAGTTGGTGGAGGCCAAGAAGGTGTTCCCCAACATCGATATCGTGGTGGGTAACGTGGCCACCGGTGAGGCTGCTAAGATGCTCGTTGAGAACGGTGCCGACTCCGTGAAGGTGGGTATCGGTCCCGGTTCGATCTGTACGACCCGTGTGGTGGCAGGTGTGGGTGTCCCCCAACTGAGTGCCGTCTATGATGTCTATAGCGCCTTGAAGGGTACGGGTGTACCCCTCATCGCAGATGGCGGCCTGCGCTATTCGGGTGATATCGTGAAGGCACTGGCTGCCGGTGGCAGTTGTGTGATGATCGGCTCGCTCGTGGCTGGTACCGAGGAGAGCCCCGGTGATACCATCATCTACAATGGTCGTAAGTTCAAGAGTTATCGTGGCATGGGCTCCCTCGAAGCCATGGAGCAGAAGCACGGCTCGAAGGACCGTTATTTCCAGGGCGACACCAAGGAAGTGAAGAAACTGGTGCCCGAGGGCATTGCCGGTCGTGTACCTTATAAGGGAACGGTTCAGGAGGTGATCTACCAGATGGTGGGTGGCCTGCGCTCTGGTATGGGCTACTGCGGTGCCGCTACCATTGAGAAACTCCATGAGGCTAAGTTCACCCGTATCACCAATGCAGGTGTCAACGAGAGTCATCCGCATGATATCACCATCACCAGCGAGGCTCCCAACTATTCCCGTCCCAACGATTGAACATTGAAGATTATGAAGAGAGTTTTGTTTGTACTTATCATTTATCACTTATCACTTATCACTACTTTGGCTCAGCCAAAGTCCGATCCTGTAATCATGACCATCAACGGCACAGACGTGCCGCGTTCGGAGTTTGAGTATTCCTATAACAAGAATAATTCAGATGGTGTGATCGATAAGAAGACCGTCGATGAATATGTGGATCTGTTTATCAACTATAAGTTGAAGGTGGCGGCGGCACTGGATGCCAAGTTGGATACGCTGACATCCTTCAAACAGGAGTTTGCGATGTACCGCGACCAACAGGTGCGTCCAACCTTCGTGACGGATGCGGATATCATGAAGGCGGCTCATGAGGCCTATGACCAGGCTAAGAAGGAGATTGGTCCGAAAGGACTGATCCACCCGGCTCATATCCTTGTCCGTCTCTTTTCGAATGCAACCCAGAGAGATCAGGATATCGCCAAACTTCGGGCAGATACCATCTACAAGATGTTGAAGAACGGTGCAGACTGGGATAATATCGCCCTGCGGTTTTCTGATGACCGTAAGACCGCTCGCAATGGCGGTCTGTTGGCTTGGATAGCTCCTAAGCAGGCCTTCCAGGAGTTTGAGGATGCGGCCTATGCCCTGCAGGTCGGTGAGATCAGTCAACCGGTATTGACACCCTCGGGCTATCATATCATCCTGATGAAGGAAAAGAAACAGTTGGAACCGTTCGACTCGTTGAAGGCCAGCATCATTCAGAAACTGGAGCAACAGGATATGCGCGACCGTATCGCTGAACAGAATATCATACAGAAAGTGCTGGACTCCTTTGGTAGGAAGAGTAAGGAGGATGTCTTGGTGGAACGGACCGACTCGTTGTCGGCGGCAGACCCGGAGATGAGATACCTGATTCAGGAATATCACGACGGACTGCTGCTCTATGAGATCAGTAATCGTGAGGTCTGGGAGAAGGGTGCCAAGGACGAGGCTGGTCTGGCCGCTTATTTCAAGGAACATAAGCGTGACTATGCCTGGTCGGAGCCCCGTTATAAGGGTATTGCCTATCATGTGCAAAATAAGGCCGATGTGAAAGCCGTGAAGAACTGCGTCAAGAAACTGCCTTTCGACCAGTGGGCAGAGGCTTTGCGTACGACCTTCAATCCCGACTCGGTGATACGGATTCGTGTGGAGAAGGGACTCTTTAAACAGGGGGACAACGCGTTGATCGATAAGGAGGTCTTCAAAAGCAATACGACTGTGACGCCGATGGAGGGTTATCCGATAGATGCCGTCTATGGTAAGTTACTGAAGAAAGGTCCCGAGGACTATACCGATGTCCGCGGTCAGGTGACGGCCGACTATCAGGATATGCTGGAGAAAGCCTGGGTCTATGACCTGCGCAGGCGTTATCCTTTCACGGTGAACAAGGAAGTGTTGAAAACAGTTAATAAACATCCATGAGAGTAACAAGAAAGTTTATCATACCTGTGATGGCGGCCATCCCTTTGATGGGCATTGCCACCATGCCGAGTCCTGCCAGTATCCCGGCGCAGTCCATGATGGCGGCGGACTCCGATTCCATCGTACCGGTACACAGTATCATTGATGAGGTGATATGGGTCGTCGGCGATGAGGCGATTCTGAAGTCTGATGTGGAGAACCTGCGTATGCAGGCTGCCATGGAGGGGGTGAAATGGAGTGGGGATCCGGACTGTACGATTCCCGAACAGATTGCCGTCCAGAAACTCTTCGTCCACCAGGCTGATATCGATAGTATCGAAGTGACGGATGCCGACGTGGCACAGGATGTGGAACAGCAGATCAGCACATGGCTGGATATGGTTGACGGCTCGCGGGAACGACTCGAAGAGTACAAGCATCAGACGATTACCCAGATGCGTAATGAGATGCGCGATGAGTTCAAAGATCGCCAGAAAGTACAGAAAATGCGTCAGAAACTGGTGGAGGATATTGCTGTGACACCGGCTGATGTTCGCCGTTATTTCTCGAACCTTCCACCGGATAGTCTGCCGTTTGTCAATACCGAGGTGGAGGTGCAGATTATTTGTCAGACACCCCGTATTGAGGAGGAGGAAATCAACCGTGTGAAGGATGAGTTGCGTGACTATACGGATCGAGTGAATAAAGGTGAGTCGTCTTTCCAGACGCTGGCCCGTCTGTATTCCGAAGACACAAATTCTGCCCGTAGGGGCGGTGAACTGGGGCTGATGGGCCGTGGTACACTGGATCCGGCCTTTGCGACGGTGGCCTTCAACCTGACCGATCCGAAAAAGATCTCCAAGATTGTGGAGTCGGAGTTCGGTTATCATATCATCCAACTGGTGGAGAAGCGGGGCGACAAGGTGAATGTGCGCCATATCCTGAGGAAACCGGTGGTCTCCGACGAGGCGATCGAGAAAGCCCTGAACCGTCTGGACTCCATCGCTAAGGATATCCGGGAGGGTAAGTTCTCGTTTGAGGACGGCGCCTCCCTGTTGTCTGATGACAAGGACACGCGCAGTAACAAAGGTCTGATGTCCAACTCTCAGTTACAGTATCGTAGCATCACCTCTCGTTTCCAGATGCAGGATCTCCCGCCCGAGGTGGCCAAAGTGGTTGATACCATGCAGGTCGGACAGATCTCGAAGTCGTTCCAGATGATCAACCAGAAGGGCAAGACCGTCTGTGTGATTGCCAAGTTGAAGAGCAAAGTGGATGGTCACAGGGCCAATATCAGTGACGACTATCAGGTGCTGAAGGAAGTGGTGCTGAACAAACGACGCGAGGAAGTGCTCCACCAGTGGGTCGTGGATAAGATCAAGGGTGTCTATACACGTCTGAATGAGAATTACCGTGACTGTAAATTCGAATACGAGGGGTGGATCAAATAAGTGTAGCGCTATTGTAAGGCTATTGTAGCGCTAATGGAGCGATAGGAAAGAAAGGGATGAGGAAGTTCGCTTTTTTCTGGTTGATGGTGCTGGTTCTGCTGACGGCAGTATCTGTCGATGCCCAGAAGAACCGTACCCGGAAACGTCCTGCCCGTAAGACGAGGGTGCAGGACAAGCGCGTCTATCTGGTCCATGCCGACGTGCTCCATTTCGACCAGTATAAGAATCCCGATGCGACCATCCTCAATGGCAAGGTGCATTTCACTCATGTCGGGGCCCGCCTCTATTGCGACAGTGCCTATTTCTATGAGGCGAGCAACTCCTTTGAGGCTTTCGGTCATGTGAAGATGTATCAGGGTGATACACTATCCCTCTTCAGTGACTATGCCTATTACGACGGCAATGAACAGATAGCGCGGGCACGGTATAATGTCATCCTGAAAAACCGGAAGACCACGCTCTATACGGACAGTCTGGACTTCGACCGTCTTTATGACAACGCCTATTTCTTCGAGGGCGGTAAGATGGTCGATGGAAACACGACGCTGACTTCCGACTGGGGCGAGTATAATACGAAGAGCAAGATGTCGGTGTTCAACTACGACGTGAAGATGAAAAGTCCGAAGTTCTACCTAACCACGGACACACTGTATTATGACAACGCCCGTTCGATGGCGCATATCGTGGGATCTTCGAACATCACGTCCGGCAAGAGCCATATCTATTCGGAACAGGGTTACTATGACACGAAGAATGAACAGGCCCGACTGATGGAACGGTCGGTACTCAACAACGAAGGCAGGCGACTGGTGGGCGACAGTGTCTATTATGACTCGAAACTGGGCGTCAGTCAGGCTTTCCGCAACGTCGTCTATGTGGATTCTGTCAATAAGAACAAACTGACGGGTAATTACGGCGAGTATTACGAAAATACGGGTTTTGCCCTTTGTACCGACAGTGCGGTGGCCATCGATTATTCGCAGGGTGACTCGCTCTTCATGCATGCTGATACCTTCAAGGTCGTGACCTTCAACATCGAGACGGACTCCGTCTATCGAAAACTCTATGCCTTCCATAAGGTAAGGGCCTACCGACGGGATGTGCAGGCGGTCTGTGACTCCTTGGTGTATAATTCGAAGGACTCGTGCATGACAATGTATCGGGACCCGATTGTCTGGAACAACAACCAGCAGTTGCTGGGCGACGAAATACAAGTCTTTTTGAAGGACTCTGTCATCGACCGCGCCCATGTCATCGGGAATGCTTTCTCGATTCAACAACTCCGTAGTGATACCGCTTGTTACAATCAGGTATCCTCCAAGGAGATGTTCGCTTATTTCATCGACGGGAACATCCATGAGGCACAGGCGGTGGATCAGGTCATCATCGGTTATTACTTCGAGGAAGGCGACTCTGTACCGATTATCTATAATTACCAGGAGACCACCGAACTGAAGATGTTCCTCAAGGACCGGAAGTTGCAGAGTGTGTGGACGCCCAAGACCAGTGGTACGATGTACCCGCTCAACCAGATACCGGCTAACAAGAAGTTCTTGACCGGTTTTGCGTGGTATGATGAGGTCCGACCTCGTGATCGGTATGATATCTTTGTTTGGCGACCAAAGAAGTGAAATATGTCAGATATAATTCAACTGTTGCCTGATAGTGTTGCCAACCAGATTGCTGCGGGTGAGGTGATACAGCGACCGGCTTCTGTGATCAAGGAGTTGGTGGAGAATGCCGTCGATGCGGACGCTAAGACCATCCATGTGCTGGTGGTCGATGCTGGTCGTACGTCTATTCAGGTGATTGACGATGGTAAGGGAATGTCCGAAACGGATGCCCGTCTGGCTTTCGAGCGGCATGCTACTTCTAAGATCCGCCAGGCAGAAGACCTCTTCGCCCTGCATACGATGGGCTTCCGGGGAGAGGCGCTCGCCTCCATTGCCGCTGTGGCTCAGGTGGAACTCCAGACACGGACAGCATCAGACGAGGTGGGTACGATGGTTTCTGTCTCGGGCTCGAAGGTGGTCGGTCAGGAACCGGTGTCCTGTCCGGTGGGTAGTAATTTTAAGGTGGAGAACCTCTTTTTCAACGTGCCCGCCCGTAGGAAGTTCCTCAAGACGAATGCCACGGAGCTCAATAATATCCTGACGGCCTTTGAACGGATTGTCCTCGTCTATCCTGAGATATGTTTTACCCTACATAGCAATGGGGTGGAACTGATGAACTTGAAGGCGGGCAGTCTGCGACAGCGTATCACGGATGTCTTTGGTCGTCAGTATGGGCAGGATCTGATACCGGTAGAGGTCAGTACGGCCATGTGTCGGATAGTTGGTTTTGTGGCGAAACCGGAGTCGGCTCGGAAAAAGGGTGGCTGCGACCACCTCTTTGTGAACGGCCGGTATATGAAGCACCCGTATTTCCATAAGGCGGTTGTGACGGCATATGACCGTCTGATCCAGGAGGGCATGCAGGTACCTTATTTCCTATATTTTGATGTCAATCCCGCTGATATCGATGTCAATATCCACCCGACTAAAACAGAGATCAAGTTTGAGAATGAACAGGCCATCTGGCAGATTCTGACAGCAGCGGTCCGCGATGCCATCGGGAAGTTCTGTGAGGTGCCTACCATCGATTTCGATACCGTTGGTCGTCCGGAGATTCCGGTCTATGACCCGGAACAGCCTGTCGCGCCCCCTCAACCCCATTATAACCCAGACTATAACCCGTTTGATGATAAGAGGAAAGTGACAAGTGACAAGTGGAAAGAGAGTAGTGACAAGTGGAAAGAGGGTGTGGACCCTGAATGGCAGAGGCTTTATGATTCTATTTCGTCTGGACCTGCTCAAAAACCATTGGACTCAGATCCGGCTGATTTGTTTGAGTCGCCGGAGGCGCCTGTCACTTCCGCGCCCTCACTGATTGCAGAAAAGTCACCCGTCCATTATCAGTTTAAAGGGAAATATGTCATGTCGGCGGTGAAGTCGGGATTGATGATTATTGATCAGCATCGCGCTGACATACGCATCTTATACGAAAAGTACATGGAACAACAGCATGCCATGGCCTCTGGAACCCAGAAGATGCTTTTCCCGGAAACCATTCAGTTTTCTGCCTCTGACGCTGTGATATTTGACGCCATCCTACCGATGCTCTCAGGGTTGGGCTTTGACCTGAGCGACCTGGGGGGTAATACGTATGCCATCAACGGTATCCCCACCGGTATCGAAGGCATCGACCCGGTGATGCTCCTGCGACGGATGGTCAGTGATGCCTTGGAGAAGGGTAGGAGTGTGACTGACGAGATGAATAGTACGGTGGCATTGAGTCTGGCACGCAGTGCGGCAATACCCTATGGTCAGATTCTCAGCAACGACGAGATGGAGAATCTGGTGAATGAACTGTTTGCCTGCACGAATGTGAACTACACCCCCGATGGCAAGGCCATCCTTTGTATCCTCCCGCAAGCGGATATTGAGCATCTTTTAGGCTAAAACTGTTAAAAAACGTCAACGATTCTCAACTTTTCACTTTTCACTTATCACTTATCACTTTTTTGTAGTACCTTTGCAGTCGTTTTTAACAAAACGCCTGCGAAATCAGGCTGCACCTCAGCATAAAGCACGCTTTCTGCGTTCGGTTTGCACTGATTTTGCCGTCGCTTTTGAACAAAGGGCGTTTAGCTCAGCTGGTTTAGAGCATCTGCCTTACAAGCAGAGGGTCGGCGGTTCGAATCCGTCAACGCCCACAAAAAAACAATGCTTCAGATGAAAATCTGGAGCATTCTTTTTGTGGTTTCAAAATAAATCACTACCTTTGTGCCCGCATTAGCATGATAAGTACAAAAACAAAAACTATGATTTGGAATGAACACGTAGAGTGTATGGACCGCGAGCAACTTCGCGCGTTACAGAGCAGCCGCCTGCGTAAGATGGCGGAGTATGTCTATTACAACACCCCTTTCTACCGGAAGAAGTTTCAGGAGATGGGGTTGGAGCCTGGCGATATCAAGAGCATCGATGATATCGTGAAACTCCCGTTTACGAATAAACTCGACCTCCGCGACAACTATCCCTTCGGACTTGCCGCTGTACCGATGAGTCAGATTGTCCGTATCCATGCCTCGTCAGGTACGACGGGTAAGCCTGTGGTGGTGCTCTATACCCGTAAAGACCTCGCCATGTGGTCGGAGGCCATCTCCCGTGCTTTCACGGCCTATGGCGCCGGCAAGGACGATATCTTTCAGGTGGCATATGGGTATGGCCTTTTTACCGGTGGACTGGGTGCTCACGATGGTGCGACGAACATCGGGGCTTCCGTGATCCCGATCTCTTCGGGTAACACACAGAAACAGATCACGCTGATGCATGATTTCGGGACGACCATCCTCTGTTGTACTCCAAGTTACGCGATGTTCCTTGGGGAAGCCCTCGGCGAGTGCGAGTGGCCCCGTGAGGAGTTTAAATTGAAGGTGGGTGTCTTCGGTGCAGAGCCTTGGACCGAGAAGATGCGTGTCAAATTGGAACAGTCGTTGGGCATCAAGGCCTACGATATATATGGGCTCTCGGAGATTGCCGGTCCTGGCGTGGGTTATGAGTGCCAATGCCAGAATGGTACCCATCTCAATGAGGACCTCTTCTATCCTGAGATTCTCGATCCCAACACAGGGGAGCCGTTGCCGGAAGGGACCTTCGGTGAATTGACTTTTACCCACCTGACGAAGGAGGGTATGCCGCTGTTGCGCTACCGTACCCACGACCTCACGGCCCTGCACTATGATAAATGTGCCTGTGGCCGTACGCTCGTTAGAATGGACCGTATCCTTGGCCGTTGCGACGATATGCTCATCATCCGTGGCGTGAACGTGTTCCCGTCACAGATTGAGGATGTCATCCTGAAACAGAAGGAGTTCGAGCCGCACTTCCTGCTGGTTGTCGATCGCGTGAACAATACCGATACCTCAGAACTGAAGGTCGAGGTAAAGGAAGAGTACTTCACCGACGATATGTCCACGATGGTGGGTCTGCAGAAGAAACTCGAAGGCGAACTGCGCAGTGTCATCGGTCTCGGCTTCAAGGTGCGCCTCGTGGAACCGAAGGGCATCGAGCGCTCCGAGGGCAAGGCCAAGCGCGTCATCGACAAGAGACAATTATAATTAATATCAACAAATATGAAAGCAAAACAATTAAGCATTTTCCTCGAGAACAAGTCTGGCAGACTGACCGAGGTGACAGATGTACTTGGCGAGGCAGGCGTCAACCTCTCCGCCATGAGTATTGCCGATAACAGTGATTTCGGTATCCTCCGTTGTATCGTCTCTGATCCGGAGAAGGCCTATCAGGTCCTGAAAGAACATCACTTTGCCGTGAAGATCACCGATGTCATCGGTATTGTATGCCCGAATACCAGCGGTTCACTGGCTATCATCCTGAAGTACCTCTCCGAGAAGGGGATCTTCATCGAGTATATGTACTCGTTTGCCAACGGTGATGTGGCCCATGTCATCATCCGTCCTACCGACCTCGACGTTTGTGAGAAGGTACTCGAGGAGAAGAAGGTGGAACTGATGGCTGCAAATGACCTGTATCAGTTATAATAGATAAGAATGGATTTAAGTTTATTGACCGCCATCTCGCCTATAGATGGCCGCTATCGGGGTAAGACAGAGCCCTTGGCAGATTACTTTTCGGAATATGCACTGATGAGATATCGGGTGCGCGTGGAGATAGAGTATTTCATCACCCTCTGTGAACTGCCCCTGCCCCAACTCAAGGATTTTGACCATAGCCTGTTTGAGGAACTGAGAAAGATTTACCGTGAGTTTACACTGGCCGATGCGCAGCGCGTGAAGGATATCGAGGCCGTCACCAACCATGATGTCAAGGCTATCGAGTACTTCATCAAGGAAAAATTTGACTTAGGGGGCTTTGTTGAGTTTGTTCATTTCGGCCTGACCTCCCAGGATATTAACAACACGGCCGTGCCCCTCTCTATCAAGGAGGCTCTGGAGCAGGTTTATTATCCGTTGGTGGAGGAATTGATTGAACAACTCCATGACTATGCCGAGGAATGGAAGATGATTCCCATGCTTGCCAAGACACACGGACAGCCGGCATCGCCGACCCGTCTGGGGAAGGAGGTGATGGTGTATGTCTATCGGTTGGAGGAACAATTGCGTGCTTTGAAGGATACACCAGTCACCGCCAAGTTTGGTGGAGCGACGGGTAACTTCAATGCCCATCATGTGGCCTATCCCCAGTATGACTGGCGGGAGTTCGGTAATCAGTTCGTCAGTGAGAAACTGGGGCTGGAGCGGGAACAATATACCACACAGATCTCCAACTACGACTGGCTCGGGGCTATCTTCGATGCCATGCGCCGTATCAACACCATTGTCATCGACCTTGACCGGGATTTCTGGATGTATATCTCCATGGACTATTTCAAACAGAAGATCAAGGCCGGTGAGGTGGGTAGCAGTGCCATGCCGCACAAGGTGAATCCCATCGACTATGAGAATAGTGAGGGGAACCTGGGCATCGCCAATGCCCTATTGCAGTTCCTGGCACAGAAATTGCCGGTGAGCCGACTGCAGCGTGACCTGACCGACTCGACCGTCCTGCGCAACGTGGGTGTGCCGATGGGACATGCCCTCATTGCCTTCCAGAGTACGCTGAAGGGCTTGCGTAAACTGATTCTCAATGAGGAGAAGTTGCAGGCCGACTTGGATAATACCTGGGCCGTGGTGGCTGAGGGTATTCAGACCATCCTCCGCCGTGAGGCGTATCCCCATCCCTATGAGGTCCTGAAGGCCCTGACCAGAACCAACCAGAAGATGACGGAACAGACCATCCGTGACTTTATCGAAGCCCTCGATGTCAGTGCATCCGTCAAGGAGGAGTTAAGAGCCATCACACCCTCCACTTATACAGGTATTTAATATACATATATTATATATATAATAGGATAATAGTATTATTTAGTAGATTTAGTAGAAAGAAAAATGGATTTCGAGAACGAAAAGAAACAAGAGGAAACACCAAAAGAAGGTTTTCAGAGAGAACAGCGTGAATTCCGTCCGGGTCGCTCACCGCGTCCGCGCATTCACAACGGACAGCGTCCAGCCTATGAGCGTCCGAGTTACAACAATCATGAAGAGGATGAGGGCGGCTTCCGTCCGGAAGGTTTCGGTGCAGGTCTGCAGAGTAATGCGCCCCAGCGTCCCAGTTACCGTCCACGGACAGGTGGCTACAACAATGGCTACCAACCCCGTCAACCCCGTGAGGGGGGCTACCAGCCTCGTCAGGGTGGCTACAACAGTGGTCGTCCGACTTTTGGCGGTCAGCCGCGGGGTGGGTATCAGCCCCGTCAGCCGCGTGAAGGTGGTTATCAGCCCCGTCAACCCCGTGAGGGCGGTTATGGTCAGCAAGGCGGTTATCAGGCTCGTGGCTATCAGCCTCGTCAGGGTGGTTACAACCCCAATTACCCCAATAAGCCCTTCAAACCCTTTAAGAAGAACGTTCGACCCCATTCGGCCGACTATGACCCGAATGCCAAGTATAGTCTGAAGAAGCGAATTGAGTATAAGGAGGTCAACATTGATCCCAACGAACCATTGCGTTTGAATAAGTACTTGGCCAATGCCGGTGTCTGCAGCCGTCGTGAGGCGGATGAGTTCATCCAGGCAGGTGTGGTGACAGTCAACGGACAGATTGTGACTGAGTTGGGCACAAAGGTGCTCCGTACCGATGAGGTCCGCTTCCACGACCAACCGGTCACCATCGAGAAGAAAGTCTATGTCCTGTTGAATAAGCCGAAGGATTATGTGACGACGAGCGATGACCCCCAGCAGCGTAAGACGGTGATGGACCTCGTGAAGAACGCTTGTCCGGAACGGATCTATCCGGTCGGTCGTCTGGACCGTAACACCACGGGTGTGCTCCTGCTCACCAACGACGGTGATATGGCATCTAAACTGACGCATCCCAAATATCTCAAGAAAAAGATTTATCATGTCTTCCTCGATAAGGCCTGTTCGGCACATGACATCCAACAGATTGCCGAAGGCATCCAACTCGAGGATGGAGAGATCAAGGCCGACGATGTGCAGTATGCGCATCCGACCGACAAGAAACAAGTCGGCATCGAGATCCATTCAGGCAAGAACAGAATCGTACGCCGTATCTTTGAGAGTCTTGGCTATAAGGTGCTGAAACTGGACCGCGTGCAGTTCGCCGGTCTCACCAAGAAAAACCTGAAGCGCGGTGACTGGCGCTACCTGACAGAAGAAGAGGTCGATAGATTAAGAATGGGCGCATATGAATAGAACAAAGATAATTGATGTGCTGAAAAGCACGGAATACGGCAAAAAGGTCTGTGTAAAGGGTTGGGTGCGTACGCACCGCAACTCCAAGGCCGTTGATTTTATTGCCCTCAACGACGGTTCGACCATCAAAAACATACAGATTGTGGTTGATCCCACCCAATTCGATGACCAGTTGCTGAAGGATATCACCACCGGCAGTTGTATCTGTGCCGAGGGCACACTGGTGGAGAGCCAGGGTGCCGGCCAGAGCAGTGAGATCCAGGCGACCCGCCTGGAGGTCTATGGGCTTTGCGGCAACGACTATCCCATGCAGAAGAAGGGACAGTCGTTCGAGGTGATGCGTAAGAACGCCCACATGCGTCTCCGCACCAATACCTTTGGTGCCGTCATGCGTATCCGTCACAATATGGCGATGGCCATCCATACTTATTTCCACGAGCATGGGTTCTTCTATTTCCATACCCCGCTCATCACGGCCAGCGACTGTGAGGGTGCCGGCAACATGTTCCAGGTGACCACGAAGAATCTCTATGACCTGAAGAAGGACGAACAGGGGAAGATCATCTACGACGATGACTTCTTCGGTGAGCAGACATCACTTACCGTGTCTGGTCAGTTGGAGGGTGAACTCGGTGCCACCGCACTGGGTGCTATCTATACCTTTGGACCGACCTTCCGGGCCGAGAATAGTAATACGCCTCGCCATTTGGCTGAGTTCTGGATGGTAGAGCCCGAGGTGGCTTTCCTCGATCAAGAGGAACTGATGGATCTGGAAGAGGACTTCATTAAATATTGTGTCCGTTGGGCTCTTGATAATTGTAAGGACGATCTTGCCTTTCTGAACCAGATGATCGACAAAACACTGATCGCCCGTCTTGAGGGCGTATTGAAGGACAGTTTTGTCCGTCTGCCTTATACCGAGGGTATCAATATCCTGCAGGAGGCCATCAAGAATGGCAAGAAGTTCGAGTTCCCGTGCAACTGGGGCGACGATCTGGCTTCTGAGCACGAGCGCTACCTCGTGGAGGAACATTTCAAGAAGCCGGTCATCATGACGGACTATCCGCGTGTGTTCAAATCATTCTACATGAAACAGAATGAAGAAACTGCCGATGGTGGCTCTGTCGGTTACAAGGGAGCAGCAGCACCTGGTCCGACCATGCAGGGTACCGACGTGCTGTTCCCGCAGATCGGTGAGATCATCGGTGGCTCTGTCCGTGAAGAGAGTTACGACAAACTGATGTCAGAGATTGAGCGTCGTCAGATGGATCAGACCCATTTGTGGTGGTATATCGACACCCGCCGCTGGGGATCCTGTCCGCATGCCGGCTTCGGCCTCGGCTTCGAACGCCTCATCCTCTTCGTGACCGGTATGCAGAACATCCGTGACGTGATTCCGTTCCCAAGAACCCCCAAATCGGCAGAGTTTTAGTCCTCTGCCGATGTTTTTAAGGTTTTTTTGCTATAAAAATGCAAAAAAAAGCAAAGAATATTTGAAAATTAAAAATAAATATATTACTTTTGCACCCGAAAATCATAAACGAGTCTCATATAATAATATAATAAGGTAATAGGAGGACCTTTCGGACTACGAAACAGAAACAATGACAATTGAAAGTGTGCAAACCCCGATGAATAAACGGAATTTCGCGCAAAAAACGCTGATTTTTCGATGAATTGCCCTGAAAATGGCAATATTTTGCCTATTTTTCAAAAAAAAAGTCGAAAATGTTTGCAAGATTTCAGATTTATGTCTATATTTGCACCAAATTTTAACTCTGAATAGGAGAAATAGTGCCCTGAAAGGGGAGTAGTACGTATATTTGAGAGAAATAAGAAAGATGTATAACAACTTAATTTTTTATTAATTTAAATTTTTAATCGTATGAAAAAAAGAATTTATGGTATGCTGCTGATGGGAGCAATGGTTATTGCTTCTGTTAGTATGTTTACGTCTTGTAAGGACTACGATGACGACATCAACGACTTGAAGAAGCAGATTGATGGTCTCAATGTTGCAGTCCTTCAGACAACCGTCTCTAATCTGCAGAGCGAGCTCACTTCCCAGAAGGGAACTGTTGCTGCTTTGGAAACTCAGATTGCTAAGGCTAATCAGGGTGTAGATGCAGTTACTGGACAACTTGACAACTTCGCTACAAAGGCTGATCTGGCTGCTGCTATTGAGGAACTTGCTAAGGCTACTGCAACGCAGGAGGCCGTTGAGGCTGCTCTCGCAAAGGCTCAGGAGGCTCTGGATGCTGCTAATGAAGCAAAGGCTGCTGCCGAGAAGGGCGGCGTGACAGAGGCTGACCTGAAGGCTTTGGAAGATCAGATTGCAAAGGTGTCTGCCGCTGCTGCTGCCATCGATCCTAAGTTGGACGCTATTGGCAAATGGCAGGAGAGTGTTAACGGTATCCTGGAGGCTGTCCAGAAGAACGTGAAGACTCAGCAGGATGCCCTTGATAATTTGAAGAAGGCTCTGGAAGAGGCTGGTAACAACGCTGCTCTGAAGGCTCTGGTTGACGAACTGTCAGCAAAGATTGACAAGGCCGCTACCGCTGACGATGTGAAGAAGGCCATTGATGACCTGAAGGCCAATCTGGCTGATGAGGTTGCTAAGGCTGTGGCTGACATCCAGCAGAACCTGAAGGATGCTGATGTGCAGAATGCCAAGAACATCTCTGATGCTAAGAAGGAACTGACTGAGACCATGCAGGGTCTGTCAAACAAGGTGGATGGTTTCTCAACCAACATCAACGCACTGACTATCTTCGTAAAGCGTAACCTCACTTCACTCGTCTTCCGTCCCAGCACATATTACGGTGGTATTGAGGGCGTTGAGGTTTTCTCATTCAATGTGAAGAAAGAATATATGGAAGATAAATATCATTACTTCCACTACGTTACAGCATCACCTCGTTATACCCTTTCTGACTATGGTTATGCCGAGTATCATGTGAACCCCACCAATGTGGATCTGACCGATACGAAGATCGATTTCTATAGTTGGTTGGCTGACATCAAGGAACCTGTTGTGGGTGATGGTAATGAGAGTACCCGTAGCGGTAAGAACCTGATTACGCCGATCTTCGACAACTTCGATGCACTGGTAGAGGACAAGGCTTCTAACTTCTCGAATGGTATCCTGACTGTTCCTTTCCAGGCTAATATTGGTACAATTGCTACTCAGTTGGCTGCTAACAAGGGTACAATTATGGCTCTTCAGATGACTAAGAAGAACGATGAGGGTAACGATACGACTGTTACTTCTGACTATGCAATTGTTTATCCTGTGATTGCTGATGAGTTGCTGATTTGCGATAATGCCTTCAAACCAACAGGTCCTGGTGCTGCTACCGCTGATCATATCGACGACATCAAGGCTGGTCAGAATATTGCTGGCAATGACCTGACTCCTAACTCTTATCACCTGCATAGGAATTTCTCTTATCTGGCTATGGCTACCACGCCTGCTACCCATAAGGTGAAGTATGATGAGAGTCTGAATATCTCTGAGTTGCTTGAGACCCACTATCTGGATCAGTTTGCTGCTGCTCAGGGTGTGGCTATTAGAGATACTGCTTGGCTTACTCCTCATGTAAGTACTGCTGAACTCAATAATGGTAATGTCGCATTTGACGGCGATGCTTCTGTAACAAAGGCCGCTGCTGCTGACGGTAAGTTGCATTGCGGTATCCTGAGCGCTGAGGCTATGGAGCGTCTGGGTCTTGTTTACGATGTTCACCTCGTAGATTATACACTGGGTTCTAACGTGACCGGTGAGTCTGTTCATATGGAAGTTCTTCAGAACGAAGATGGTGAGTTTGTGGCCTATCCGCGTGACGTAACTGCTGCTGGTAAGACAATTACCGGTACAACTGCTACACCAGCCTCTGTAGGTCGTATGCCTATCCTCTGCATTGAGTTGAAGGACACCAAGCACAATAATCAAACGATTACCTTCGCTTGGATGAAACTCTTGATTTCTGATAAGGTTGTCAATCCTGAGCAGAAGACGGTTCCCTTCGAACTCGGTGATTATTTCATGGACTGTGGTACCGTCAGCGGTGCTCTGACATGGTCTCAGGTTGAGTATAACCTCCTCCGTACACTTGGTATGTCTAAGGAGACATTCGATGCTACGTTTACATACGATTGGATTCCTAATACGGATGTCACTCAGGCTAAGACTGATGTCTCGACTACAACTTATATCAAGTCTCGTGAGGGCTATCAGTTCAACTATGATGAGGAGAATGGGGTGTTTGTAATGATGAACAAGACCGTTGCAACTCCTGGTGCTGCTGCTTATACTTGTCCTACTCAGGATGAGAAGAACTACTACCAGCGTCACGGTAAGGTGACTGAGGAGTGGAACGTTTCTGATCAGGGTGTTGAGGATGCTACCACACACATTCTCCGTTGGTCGTTCAACGATATTGAGAAGTTCGCTCTGTACAAGTATCTGAAGACCTCTAAGGGTGGTGGTCTGAAGGACAATGGTAACGACTGGGTTAACAAGAAGGCCTTCTCTACTTATGTTCGCTATAAGAGGAACAATGCTACTGGTGAGCCCGCTGTTTATATCAAGTTGACCATTCCTGCCGGTAAGATTCACTTCGCTAAGGGTAATCTCGATGGTAACAAGATTCTCTCGTTCTGGTATAACCTGAACAGCAAGACAAATGCTGAGAACGATAGCAAGGCTAAGGAAGTTCGCGTGAACGTGCCTGTTCCGACACCTGCTGCAACTGGTACTGATATCCGTAACTACGGCCCTGCCGATGGCAACCACACATGGTTTGCTCCTCTCCAGGTTGACCAGGATAACCTGCTGCTCAATACTGAGTTTGTGAAGGATCTGCACGACTTCTTCAAGAATGGTAAACTTGGTGCTTCTATCCTGAAGATTGGTAGTGATCAGAAGTTCCCGAATCTGGCTGCTTCTGCCCTGATTCCTGAGTTTGAGTTCATCCTGCCGAGTAAGGATCTTGGCAATGCTACCTTCGATGCTTCTTCTAAGGGCACTTGGAATGTCAGAGGCTTCTCTGGTTCTATCTATACACTGGGTATCTTCTACAAGGATGATCCTACGACTGCAAGCGGTGAGGATGCTGGTAATGAGATCCGTATCATCAGCGGTAAGTATCCTGATGGAACTGATATCGTCATTCCTGTATATCCTGGCAATATCCTTGCAAGTATCAGCAATGATAACGATGGTCACATGACACCTGCTACTCCGATTCAGAGTGTGGTTAAGTTCCATGGTGGTGGTGTGAATGCAAGTACCCCGTTGAACTGGGTAATCAATGCTCCGAAGAATCCGTTGCAGGATGATATTCTGAACGCTGCAAGTCACAATGATCTGTTAGAGAGTGGATTCACCACTAAGGCTACTGCTCCTAAGTCAGGTGCAAATCAGACATTCACCGCTTACGTTGGTATTAATATCACAAATGCTTGTGCACCTGTTACCTTCGACGATATGTGGTTCAACGTTCGCTTCATTCGCCCGCTCGACCTCGATCAGCCTGCTGGTGCTCTGATGACCGATGCTCCTAACGACTGGCAGAAGGTTAACATCATGAACTTCGCTTCAGTAACTGACTGGCGTGACTATAAGGGCGACAAGACCGATGCTACTGGTGGTAATGAGGTCTTCGCTGCTGGTAAGTACTGGTTCGACTACGTTTACTATGGTGTATCTCTGAGCACAAATCAGGCTTCTGTTCTGACTGACGCATTCCTCGGAACTGACAGTCGTGCCGCTGTTGCTTCAACTGCTGCCGGCCTGATCAGCATCGACCACTATGCAATGTCACAACTTGAGAATGTTAGCGCAATACCTAACTTCCAGTTAGAGTTGGATCCTGCTGACGCAACTGGTCGCACCATCCGCTACAAGAACAACTCTGGTATCAATGGTGGCTTCCACATCTTCATCCCGGTTTACATGGAGTATGTATTCGGTACACAGAATGTGAAGCAGGTGAAGTACATCACCGTCGGTATCCAGAAGTCTGTTGCACAGCCTCAGGCTCGTACGAAGTAAACAGTACTTGTATAACTCTATACTAATCAGAGGGATGTCACTCGTGGCATCCCTCTTTTACAAGATAATAACTTGAACATTTTAACGAATATGATGTATAAAAAATCAGTTCTGGCTATCATCGCCTGCATGGTACTTCTTTTTGCCGCTTGCGGAAATTCCGGTAAGAGTGAGGATGTTCTCATTGATGATAGTCAGCCTGCTGGTATGACTGCGACGAACGAGGATACAACGCGTGTCCTTTCTTTAGTCAATGAGTTCTTAGGTCACCTTAAGAATCATCAGATAGACAGTGCCATGGCGATGTTACACAGTTATGATTTCGAAACAAACAGTTTAATCGACGTGCCTGCTGATATTGCCAAGAAACAGCGAATGTCCTTAGGTGCTTTCCGACCTGTCGATTTTGAACTTGATCACCTGATCTTTGTGACCGAGACGGATTGTGAGGTGAAATATTCGGCTATCTTGTTCCATAAGGAACCGGGCGATAATCGTCCTAACAAGATGTCTTATGTCGTTAAGCCTATCCGTATCGACGGTGAATGGTATCTAACTCTTGCCGACCGTGCTGATGACATTACCATGAATTCAGAAATACCCAAATAATAATTTTTGTTTAGCGTATGAAGACAATGAAATCATTAATTGCAGCAGCACTGTTGATGTGTAGTGCCACTGCGTTTGCACAGGCTACCTACGAGGCTGTAGATGGCACCCAGTATGAGTTTCAGAAGCATGCCTTCCTGAATCTGGAAGGTGGTGCTCAGTACACCCTCGGTGAGGCGAAGTTCTCGAAACTGATCTCTCCGAATGTCCAACTCGGTTTAGGCTATCAGTTTAGCCCGATCTTTGGTGCTCGTATTCAGGCCAATGCCTGGCAGAGTAAAGGTGGTTGGAATGGTTTCCGTACTGCTATCGGTCAAGAGCCTTATACCAACGACTACAAGTTTAAGTATGTGGCTCCTGGTATTGACCTGATGTTCAACCTCTCCAATCTGTTCTGTGGCTGGAATCCCAACCGTGTATTCAACCTGACCGCTTTCCTCGGTGGTGGAGCAAACATTGCCTGGGGTAATGACGAGGCAAATGATATCGCCAAGAATTTGGCTAACCTGGATAAATACAACCTCGAGTATGTCTGGGATGGTTCTAAGGTTCGTCCGTTTGGTCGTGGTGGTCTGGAGGCTGCCTTTAAACTGTCTGATGCTGTGGCACTGACCCTTGAGGGCAATGCCAACATCGTCGGTGATAAGTACAACTCCAAGAAGGCCGACCGTAAGTTGAAGGCTGACTGGTATTTCAATGCCCTTGTTGGTCTGAAGATCAATCTCGGTAAGACCTATAACAAGATCCTGCCACCGCCTCCAGCACCCGCTCCAGAGCCCGAGCCAGAGCCACAGCCTGTTGTTCAGGCCGCTCCCGTTCCTGCTCCAGCTGCTGCTGTGGTGGTTGAAGAGAAGATCGAACCGATCCGTCGGGATGTCTTCTTCCTGATCAACAAGACCAATATCCGTCCTGAGGAGGCTCAGAAAGTGAAGGATATCGCTGACTATCTGCAGAAGTACCCCAATGCCAAGGTGGTGGTTACCGGTTATGCTGATGCTGGTACGGGTAATGACAAGATCAATGATCGTCTGGCCGCTGGTCGTGCTGACGCCGTTGTGAAGTCACTCGTCAACGACTACGGTATTGCCCAGAGCCGTATCACCTACGACAGCAAGGGTTCACGTGTACAGCCGTTCGCAGAGAACGATATGAACCGTGTGAGTATCTGTATCGCAGAGTAACGATTCGATGAAACGTGTACTATTTGCAGGACTCATGGTGATGGCTTTGATGGCCTGCGGGCAGGAGAAGCCTAAAAGACAAGTCATCGTTGAACAAGGGCCGGCGCAAATAGCATTTGATGAGACGCTCTATGAATTCGGGGCTCGTCAATATGATAGTGAGGCTGTGAGGCATGATTTTACTTTTGTCAACAAAGGCAGTCTGCCGCTGGTTATCCAGAAAATAGTGACCACTTGTGGTTGTCTGAAAGTAGATTATCCGAAAGAGCCGGTGCAGTCTGGTGAAGAAGGTGTGATTCATGTGACTTTAGATATGAGTGATGTTCCTAAGGGATATCTTAAGCGGACCATCTCTGTCTATAGTAATGCCACGAATTTACCGGAAGTTCGTCTTTGTCTGACAGGAACAGTGCTTTATCCGGAAGGAACCTATTAACTTGCAAATAGATGAATTTTGCCCCTCAAAAGGAATGCCTTTTGAGGGGTATTTTGTTAAGGCATCTCGATCAGGCCGTCGCGGAGGTGGATGGTGCGGTCGGTAATCTGGGCGAGGGCTTCGTCGTGGGTAACGATGACGAAGGTCTGACCGAACTTGTCGCGGAGGTCGAAGAAGAGTTGGTGGAGTTCGGCCTTGTTCTTGGAGTCGAGGGAGCCAGAGGGCTCATCGGCGAGAATCACGGCAGGACTGTTGACGAGGGCGCGGGCTACGGCCACGCGTTGTTTCTCACCACCGGAGAGTTCGTTGGGCTTATGGGTGGCACGATCGGCCAGTCCCATGAAGTCGAGCAACTCCTGGGCGCGCTGCTTGGCCCGTCTCCGGGAGAGCCCTGCAATATAGGCGGGAATCATGATATTCTCAATCGCCGTGAACTCCGGCAGGAGTTGGTGAAACTGGAATACGAAGCCGAGGTGCTGATTGCGGAAGTCGGCCAGTTTCTTAGAAGAGAGGGTGGTCACATCTACGCCATCGACACATACCGTACCGCTGTCGGGACGGTCGAGGGTGCCGATAATCTGCAACAAGGTGGTCTTCCCGGCCCCCGATGGCCCGACAATACTAACGACCTCACCACGGTCAATATGCAAATCAATGCCTTTCAGTACTTGCAGTGATCCAAAACTTTTCGTTATATTACTAATGGTAATCATAATTTTTAATTCCTAATTTTCTTGTCCAACCACCGTAGAATCATATCATATACGCTCTTCTCCTCATGGTGCTGAGCCTCGGTGAAACTCATGCGATCTTCCTTCTGGTGACCATACTGGTCGGGGAAGATAATCATGAGGTTCTTACCGGAGTAGTATTTCTGGAGTTCATCGGGCAGACGCTCGATGGCATTCTTGTAGGAGATGGTGCCTTTACGGGCCGTGATGACCACGAAGAGATGGTCGTCAGCGATGCTGGCAGCGAGTTGGGGCAGTTCCTTCCAATGGCCCATCTGCGTATATTCGGCCCGGACGCTGGCGTGGCGGTTGTTGATGTATTCGGCAATAAGTACTAATGACTCCTGACGACCATGGAACTGAATTCGGCAGTCCAACTGTCCGGCCAGTCTGCTGAGACGCTCCAACCACCGGTGGAAACCGGGTTCAAACTCTGCTCTCGACGGGACGCAGACCTGAATGCGACGCAGAGTGTTGAGGGGTTGGACGAAGCGGGTAAGGATAATCTGACGGTTCAGGCCGTTGTAGAGACTTTGGATAAACTCGCCCCAGAATTTCGGACTGATGTCGGTATGAACGTGCATGCCCATCACGATTTCCGAACAGGCAAACTCGCGGAAGGCATGCTTGATGCCGTTGGCAATGTTGGAGGCGAGACGTACTTGTGTCTGCATCTGCACATCGGCCGAGGAAGCCCGTTGTTGCAGACTCTCTAATAATTGGAGCCCTTGTTTGCGTCCTGCAGAGGCATGCTGGTCGTCATAGACCACATTCAGACCTACGAGTCCCCGGTTGAATTTCTGGTTGCGTATCAGTAGGGCCAGACTGAGCAACTGCGGGGCAATATCCGGATACTTCACACAAAGCAAAATCTTCTCCTCATCTTGCAAATCTCTTTCCTCTTTCCTCTCTCCTCTTTCCTCCAAAACAATCTGTTGTGACGCATGTTCCGTCATAAGGGTAGAAATGATACAGGTGACCAAAATCATGATCACCACACCGTTGAGCATCTGATCATTGACCAAATAGACACCGGGAGCCACTTCGAGGCGCATGCCCACCATCACCATGGCGATGGCACCGGCTGCATGGGCAGAGGTCAGGCCGAACATCATATTCCCGTCACGCTGGGGCAGACGGAACACCAGACTGGAGATATAGGCCGCCACCGCCTTGCCGAAGGTACCGAAGATGGCAATGAGAAAGACGATCCAAAGCACACCAGCACCTGTGAAAAGGGTGCGTACGTTGATGAGCATGCCCACACCAATCAGGAAGTAGGGGATGAAGACGGCATTGCCAATGAACTCAATACGATTCATCAGGGGTGAGACCTTCGGGATGTATCGGTTGAGAATCAGACCTGACAGGAACGCGCCGAAGATGCCTTCCAATCCAATGAGATTGGAGAGGGCAGCCGAGAGGAACATCACGGCCAGCACGAAAATAAACTGCATCACCGCATCACTGTAACGGCGCAGGAAGTAACGGGTCAGTTTGGGGATGAGCCAGATAGAACCAATGATGAAGACCGTGAGTTTGAGGAAGAAAAAGAGTTGGGCGGTGAGCGGCGAGAGACGGGAGGATGCGTCTGCACTGAATGAGGCCGAGAGGGCGGCAATCATCACCAGCGCCAGAAAAAGGGAGATCATCGACGACCCGACGGAGAGTTGTACCGAGGAATGGCGCTGCAGACCGTATCGGCCGATGATGGGATAGGCAATCAGGGTATTCGAGGCCATGATACAGCCTAAGAGGAAGGCTGCACTGCCTGAATAGCCTAATATCGTACGGGCCATGATGTAGGTCATGATGAGGGGCACGAAACAGGTCAGTAGGCCGAAGATCAGGAATTTGTTGGAGTTCTTTTTCAGACTCTCCATGTCCATCTCCAGTCCGGCAAGGAACATGATATAGTAGAGCCCCACGCTACCGAGGATCTCGAACGACATATCGCGCTCAAGGATATTGAAGCCGTAGTGCCCCACAGCCACACCTGCCAGCACCATGCCAATGATGTGCGGGATGCGCAGTTTACTCATCACAATCGGTGCGAAGAGAATGATCATCAGCACCACAAAAAAGATCAATGTGGGGTCCGTGATCGGCAAATATGATGCTAATATAACCATTCCGGGTACAAAGGTAGGCATTTTTTTTCATTTTACGAAAAAAATGCCTACCTTTGCAGCCAAATTGTAACCAAATTAAAGATTAGACAAGATGAAAGTAGCAATTGTGGGTGCGAGTGGAGCCGTGGGACAGGAGTTCCTGCGTATTCTCGCCGAGAGGAATTTCCCGATGGATGAACTGGTGCTGTTTGGTTCTGAGCGTAGTGCCGGCAGGAAATACACGTTTAAGGGAAAGGAGATTGAAGTGAAGTTGTTGCAGCATAATGACGACTTCAAGGATGTTGATATTGCCTTTACCAGTGCCGGTGCCGGTACGTCGAAGGAGTTTGCTGAGACAATCACAAAATATGGTGCGGTGATGATTGATAATTCCAGTGCTTTCCGTATGGACGACGATGTACCCTTGGTGGTGCCTGAGTGCAATGCCGAGGATGCCTTGAACCGTCCCCGTGGCATTATAGCCAACCCGAACTGTACCACCATTATGATGGTGGTGGTGCTCCAGCCGTTAGAAAACATCTCCCATATCAAACGCATCCACGTGGCTTCTTACCAGAGTGCCTCCGGTGCCGGTGCTGCTGCTATGGCCGAGTTGCAACAGCAGTACAAGGAGATGGTGGAAGAGGGCGAGGTGAAGACCATTAAGAAGTTCGCCCATCAACTCGCCTATAATGTGATTCCCCAGATCGACGTGTTCCAGCCCAACGGCTATACGAAAGAGGAGATGAAGATGTTTAACGAGACCCGTAAGATCATGCACACCGATGCCAAGTGTTCGGCGATGTGTGTCCGTGTCTCTTCTTTGCGCTCCCATTCTGAGTCTGTATGGATTGAGACCGAACGTCCTATCAGTGTGGAGGAGGCTCGGAAGGCGATTGCCGCTGCACCGGGTTGTACACTGAAGGATGATCCTGCTACACTGACCTATCCGATGCCTCTGGAGACGGCTGGCAAAGATGACGTCTATGTAGGACGTATCCGCAAGGACTTAAGTGATGAGAACGGTCTGACCTTCTGGCTTTCCGGCGACCAGATTCGTAAAGGTGCCGCCCTCAATGCGGTGCAAATCGCCGAATATCTGGTGAAGGTCGGAAACGTGAAATAAGAAAGATGAAGTTAAAGGGAAGTTATAGGGAAGTTAAAAGGAAGATAAAGGGACAATTCCTTTTAACTTCCTTTTTATTCCTTTTAACTTCCATGACTACTTCCTGTGGCACAGGAGATGATGATGGTCGTCGTTTAGGCGAACTGATTGTAGGTACCTGGCAACGGGGCTGGGGCGAGGGGGATGTTATCATCGAGGGAGATACCGACCTCGAACCGGAGAATTTTGCCTACGACCGATTCGTCTTCATGTCCGACGGGAAATACAATGGTATGATCCGTGACGGGTCTTTCTCCGCCTATGATGAGTTCGGAGACATCATCTACGAAGGAACTTACCGTTGCGATAATAATAACCTGAAATTGGAGTTTACGGATGAGGAGGGCCGCAAACAGAAGATTCTCGCACAGGTCCTCTCCTTTACCGAGAACATGATGACCTTACGCTACGAAAACGAAGACTACAACGTTACAGTAACCCTCATCCTCCGAAAATCCGCCCCTCAGTAATCTCTTTCCTCTTTCCACTTTCGTCTTTCCACTTTCCTCTCACTCCTCCTCGACATCTGAGAGATGATAATAGCAGTCGTAGGTAATCTGGTGATAGGCTGAGAAATAACCTAGGCACCCCCCTGTGAAGTTGGGTATCGGATTGGTACCGGTATCATCCATAATCTGCATGGAGTAGAGATAGTCATAGGCCCGTTGGTCGATGGCCCGGATTTCAATATACAGGCGGTCACCCTCCTGTAAAACGTCACTATCGTCACTACCCTCACGGAAGAAGGTGAAGAGTTGCTGTAGTTCTTTGTTGGGGTTCTGGTCGTCACGCATCACTGCCCAACGGTATCCGATACCGTTGCGGTAGATGTGCATGAAGTACCAGTTGTCCTCATTGGGAATATCCTGCAGGCGCAGGTCACCGAACAGAATGCGCTCTGAGGCTGCTTTCATCCAGACGAAACGGAACTTGTTGAGTGTCGGCTTTCGTTGCATGGTGGAGGTCGAGGTATAGGTCTGTCCATCAAGTGTCACTTCGAGGGTGTAGGTGATACCGGCCTCACCTTTGAGTGTGGAAGAACGGTAGAAACCATTACGATTATAAGGAATATTCCACTGTTGGCCGTTGTCGGCAGTAAGGATAACCGTTGCGTTGCTGATATCACTGATACCGTTGTTATCGTCCATCGCATTCGTCCGACTGACTCGCACCTCTGTACCGTTGTTCGAAACAGAACCCTCCACCACATAAATCGGGGCTATTTGATGGTAGTCGATATCAATGTCTTTCTTGCAGGAGGTGAGAAAGAGGAGAGTGGAAAGTGGAAAGAGGAAAGAAAAGAGGAAAGTGGAAAGACGAAAGACGAAAGTAGTCATCGCGAAGCGCTTGCTACCGAATACTATTATATTTTTTAATATCATCATAATTCTCAACTTATAAAACATTTCTCATTCCTCTTTCGTCTTTCCTCTTTCCTCTAAAAATTAACAACAAACGTTACGCTCGGTACGATACCAAAGAGCGAATACTGCACAGCGCGGGTGCGGGCACCGTTCTCGCTGTCCTCGAAATTGATGAGGAACGGGTTGTAGCGGTTGTAGAGATTATAGATGCTGAATACCCACTCGTGTGTGGAACGGCGGTAAGGCTTGGTCCATACAGCGCTGATATCCAGACGGTGATAGTCAGGCGCCCGATAGCCATTGCGCTCGGCATAGTAATAGACCCAGTTGTCCTCTATCTGATACTTCCCACTCGGTGCCGTGAAGGCCTGACCGGTATTGAAGACCCATGCACCGTTGAAGGTCCAGCGATTATTCAACCTGTAGATAGCCACAATACTGATATCATGCCGCCGATCGTTATTGGCATCATACCATCTGCCACCGTTGACACCGGGAATACGGGTCTTCGACCAGGAAAGGGTATAGGCGAGCCACCCCGTCAGTTTACCAGTGTTCTTGCGGATGGCCAGTTCTGCGCCGTAGCCTTTCCCCTCGCCAGGTAGGATCAGACGCTCTATCTCGATCTCACTGCTGAAACTTTTACCGTCGCGATAGTCCAATACGTGATCTACTTTCCGGTAATAGCCTTCAAGCGAGATATCATAGGCCTGGTCAGGGGTTGCGGCAAAGAGACCGAGACTGAACTGATCGGCAATCTCTGGCTTGACGATATTGCTGCTCAGGGTGTAACGGTCGAAGGGTGTGGAGGTGTTCTGGTTGCGCAGGGCATGGATGTTTTGAGAGGTACGGGCGTAGGCGGCCTTTATTGAGAATGGGGAATTGAGAATGGAGAATTGATAGTTGAGGCTGGCACGGGGCTCGAGGGTAAAGTGGGTCTTCACAATCTGGTTCTTATCGTAGTTGTAGTACCAGCCAATCTCACCATTCTCCTCAATATCGTAATAGAGGGAACCGCCAAGGGAGGAGAAGGTGACTGCCCGTAGTCCTGCTGAGGCCGTCAGACGGTCTGAGAACCGGAAGATACCATTCACCCAAACGGCGTTTTCCCAGGCCCGGCGCTGTTCTTTCTCATGGTTGCTGACAAATTGCCACTCTGCCGATTTGACATTCATCAGCGTAGAAAGGAAACCGGCATCCAACTGGTGTTTGTTGAGGTCTATATGGAAGTCCTGTCGAAGGCTTCCCTGTCGGATATGTCCGTCGAACCATAGGTTCATACCCAAGAAGTCGATACCATTGTCGGTCTTGTAGCCACTATATAATAAGGTGGTCTGGGCATAGGAGTCGCCCCGGAAGTGGTGAAGCCATTTCAGACTGCTGGCCAGGTTGTTCCAACGGATGTCAATCATATCTTCTAGGGCTGTACGGTCATAGCCTGTAAAGAACGAGAGGAAGAGTTGGTCGCGTTGTCCGATGGTCCAGTCGAACTTCGCGTTGATATCATAGAAATAGAGCGTGTTGTTCCTGAAGTCATCCGTCAGTTTGAGGAAGGCATCCAGATAGGTACGACGGGCAGTAACCAAGAAGGAGGCTTTGTCCTTGGCGATCGGACCTTCTATTGTCCCTTTCGCTGAGAGGAGTCCGATAGAGACTCCTCCATGCAGGTCTTGTTTGTTACCGGTACGTCCCGTCAGGTCGAGCACGGCTGATGAGGCACCACCATATTGGGCAGGCAACAGACCCTTATAGAGTGTAGCACTGCCGAGAGCATCGTCGTTGAAAGCCGAAAACAGACCGGCCAGATGCCCCACGTTATAGACGGGTGCATGGTCGTAGAGAATGAGGTTTTGGGCCGCTGTACCTCCTCTAACCTGAAAACTGCTGGAGGCATCGCTCTCCGACTTGACTCCGGGCAATAGTTGGAGTGCCCGCATCACATCATTCTCGCCGAAGAGAGAAGGGGCTGCCGTCAAGTCCTTCAGTTGCAAGGGCTCGGCGCCTGCCTGCACACTCTGGAGACGTTGCCGGGCGGAGGTGGAGGTCACAACGACCTCTTCTATCTGCTCGGTGCGGATAGTGTCAGGCGGCAGTGCCAGCATGGCGGAAAACAGTGCGCTCAGGATAAACATGGGGACAAAGGTACATTTTTTTTTGGAATATTCCAAAAAAAAATGTACCTTTGCCACGTAATTGCTTTAATACAAAGATTATGAAGAAGATTTTAGTGGCCTTTGTGGCCTTTGCAGCACTCTGTGCCTGCAGTAGTGGGGAGAAGAAATATCTCGATTATCGTGGTTTGTCGATGGGTCTGCCCTTCAAGACGTTCTGCGACTCTCTGACTGCCCGTGGCTTTGCCATTGACTCAGCCAAGACGGATTCCGATTTTACCAATACCGTGATGGTGAAGGAAGGCGAACTCTACCATTTGGTACTGGCCCAGCAGCATGACACATTGACAATGTTGCAGGAGACTTACAACCTCTCTACCAACGACAGCACCCGCAATCTCTGGCAGGCGATTCGCGACCAGTTGGAGAAAGACTTAGGTAGTTGGCCCAACATGCCGCATCGGGGAGATGACCACAAAGTGGCCAAGTTTGAGGCCGAAGGTGGCTTCATCACGGTTACGTTGAAGAATACTTATCGGCCGACACTCACCGTTCTGTACGAGACGAAATAATTAGAATAAGGTGAGTGTATAGAGATACACTACGGCTGCGGGAATCGCTAGCAACGACGAGTCGAAGCGGTCGAGCATACCGCCATGACCTGGCAGGATATTGCCGCTGTCCTTAATGCCGAGAGTACGCTTGAACAGACTCTCTACGAGGTCGCCCCATGTACCGAAGATGACGACGGTCAGTCCGAGTCCCGCCCATTCGTAGGCGTTGAGACTCAGGTCATTGACATCGTATTTATCCGTCAGATACCATATCAGTACGGCGATGGCTACCACAAGTAGTCCGCCGCCGATGCTGCCTTCCCAACTCTTTCCCGGCGAGATACGGGGGAAGAGTTTGTGCTTGCCTAACAACGAACCGCAGAGGTAGGCACCCGTATCGTTTATCCAGAGGAACACGAAAACAGAGAGTGGAATCAGATAGGTATATTTGATATCGTAGCCCGTCGAGCGGAACGCTAATACGTTAAGCAATGAGAAGGGGAGGGCAATGTAGAGTTGACTCATCATCGTATAGGCCCAGTCGCCGATGGGGTCGTCATGTATCAGGTAGAGTTCTGCGATGAGCAGATAAATGATCGATACGAGGTAGGGGATAAACACACTGGCGGGTGTCAGTCCACTGTTATAGCCAGCCATGGCAAGGAAGAAATACACGCCTGCCACTGTGCAGATCATCCGGTTAACGGTGATATGCTCCCGTTCATTGACCAGTCTGGTAAACTCCCAGATGGTTAGTCCTGTGACAAGGGCAAAGAGCAGAATCATAGCCTCTGCCCTCAAAAAACAGGTGACAATAGCGGCTACAAACAGCACACCGGTAATGGTTCTTACAATAAAATTCTTCATACTTCTTCCTCTTTTTCTTTAGCCTCTGCTTCTTTTGCTTCCGCTTCCAGTTCCTTGGCACGTTCTTCAGCCATGCGCTCTGCATCGGCACGCATCTGGGCCTCCAGTAGTTCCTCGGCACGACTGATCCAGGGACGTTTGCCGAAGATACGCTCCACATCCTCCGCAAAGATGACCTCTCGATCTATCAACAACTGTGCCAGTTGGGCGTGTCCCTCAGCATGTTCCTTCAGGATGCTCTTTGCACGCTCATATTGTTCGTTGATCATCCGCAGCACCTCATCATCCATGATTTTGGCAGTTGTTTCAGAATAAGGCTTCTGGAACTGGTATTCGGCATTGTTGTAGTAACATACGTTTGGTAGTTTGTCACTCATGCCGGCAAAGGCAATCATGCCGTAAGCCTGTTTGGTGGTGCGCTCCAGATCGTTCATGGCACCTGTGGAGATACTACCGATAAAGAGCTCCTCGGCAGCACGGCCTCCAAGCAGCGAACACATCTCGTCGAGCATAGCCTCCTTGGTCTGCAGTACACGCTCCTCTGGCAGATACCAGGCAGCGCCGAGGGCCTGACCACGGGGCACGATAGACACCTTCACCAATGGATTCGCAAACTCCGTGAACCATGAGATAGTAGCGTGACCAGCCTCATGGATGGCGATGCTACGTTTCTCGGCCTGTGTCATCACCTTGGTTTTCTTCTCCAGTCCGCCGATAATACGGTCAACGGCATCGAGGAAGTCCTGCTTGCCCACCTTCTCGCTGTTATGACGGGCAGCAATCAAGGCGGCCTCGTTACAGACATTAGCGATGTCGGCACCGGAAAAACCTGGTGTCTGACGGGCCAGGAAGTCGATATCTACGGTATCGTCAATCTTGATGGGTTTCAGATGCACCATGAAAACTTCCTTACGCTCATTGAGGTCGGGTAGATCGACATGTATTTGACGGTCGAATCGTCCTGCACGGAGTAGGGCTGAGTCGAGCATATCGGCACGGTTGGTAGCGGCGAGGATGATCACACCGCTGTTGGTTCCGAATCCGTCCATCTCCGTCAACAAGGCATTCAGTGTATTTTCTCTTTCGTCGTTACCGCCCATGGCGGGGTTCTTCGAACGGGCACGGCCTACGGCATCTATCTCATCGATGAAGATGATACAGGGCGACTTGGTCTTGGCCTGAGCAAAGAGGTCACGCACACGCGATGCACCCACACCCACGAACATCTCCACGAAATCGGAACCCGACATCGAGAAGAACGGTACACCTGCCTCACCGGCTACGGCCTTGGCTAATAGGGTTTTACCCGTTCCTGGAGGACCTACAAGCAGGGCGCCCTTGGGAATCTTACCACCCAATTCTGTATATTTCTGCGGATTCTTCAGGAAATCCACAATCTCTTGTATCTCCTGTTTGGCGCCAGCCTGTCCGGCCACATCCTTGAAGGTGATACCTAAGTCACCACCCTTTTCATACATCTTGGCCTTCGACTTGCCCACACTGAACACACCGCCACCGGCTCCCATGCCGCCACCGCCCATCCGACGGATGAAGAGGAAGTACAGACCGATGATCAGGGCGAAGGGCAGGATGTTGTAGAGGATCATGTTGAACATCTCGCTTTCCCTGCGGTTTTCATAACTGTAGTCACCTGTGAAGGTCTTAGCCTCCCGTGCGGCATTGACAAACTCCTCCACCTGGTCAGACGAACCTATCTCCACTTCCAAATATGGTTCGTTTCCAGTCTGCTGGGCGCTCTGGTGGAATACATCGCGGATATGCTCCGGCTTGACGTACATACGCAGGGTGTTCTGGTTTTTATTGACCACGATTTTAGAGGCGTAGCCCTTACCGACCATCGTCTTAAAGTTTGAATAGGTGGCCTTGCTGGCGATACTGCTGTTCTGCGGACCGCCGCTGGAGAACCAGAGCAGACCGAGGGCGAGGATGGCGATGGCATAGATCCAGTTCATATTGAACCGAGGCATATTCATCTTCGGCCCGTTATTGTTGTTGGGCATTTGATTCTTGTTCTTATTGTCCATATCAGTCTAAGTCGGGGATAAATGTTAGTTTGGCATCTTCCCAGAGATGCTCTAGGTCGTAATACTCGCGAACGTCTGGCAGGAAGATGTGCACAAGCACGTCAGTATAGTCCATAGCCACCCACTGCGCATTTTCCAGTCCCACTACGTGAACTGGTTTTTCCTTTAGTTTGTTACGGGCAAAGTCGCCCACAGACTCCGTAATGGCCTCTACCTGTGAGGGTGAGTTGCCTTGACATATAATGAAATATTTGCAGATGGTGCCGTCGATCTTCGTAAGGTCTGCAATCACAATGTTGCTGCCTTTTTTCTCTTGGATACCTTCTGTGATGGTCTTAACAAGTGCTTTTGTTTGTTCCATTAAAATATAAATAGGTGAAATCTTCTGCAAAGGTACAATAAAAAAGTGGAAAGTGGAAGGTGGAAAGTGGAAAATGTAGAAAAATTGCGCTTTTTTATATTTTTTCTCCGAAAAGTTTTGGTAGTTCAGGAAAAAGTAGTACCTTTGCAGGCGCAAATTGAGATTTGCACCTGCGATGTCAGGCTGCACCTCAGCAAAAAGCACGCTTTTTGCATTCGGTTTGCACTGACATTGGGGTATGGTGTAATGGTAACACTACAGATTCTGGTCCTGTCATTCTTGGTTCGAGTCCGAGTACCCCAACTAAAAAAACAAGAAATCCCGCCAATCGGCGGGATTCTTTTGTTATTTGTTCTCGGCGTCGATGGCTTTGATTTTTTCGCGAACCAAGTTCATCTCATCCTTTAACTTCTGCACCTTGCGGTTCATCTCGTCGATGAGGCTGTTGCCCTTCTTGCTGCTGGCATTGAGGAAACCAAGGTTGTTCTCGTAAGTTTGAACTTCCTGTTTGATGGCCTCGTACTGACGGAACAGACGGGCACGCTCGTTGTCGAGGGCATTCTCTCCGCGCTCAGCCACTTGCTTCAGGTTCTGCTTGAAGTTGGTGAGACGCTTCTTGGCTACACTGATATTCAGTTCCTTATAGAGTTTATCGAGCACGGCATGATATTCCTCATATACCTTGTCTTTCTCCTTGAAGGGAACGTGACCAATGGCCTGATATTCCTCCACGAGTTGCTGAACTTTCTCCTGAATGTTCTCGCCAGCCTCTTCAGCAACGGCTTTCAGTTTCTCGATGACATCACGCTTCTTCTCAAGGTTGGTATGCTCTTCGCCACGCTGACCTGCCCCAGCGGCATTGCGGGCTTCGAAGAACTTATTGCAGGCACCAAGGAACTCTTCCCACAGTTGGTCGCCCAGTTTCTTGGGCACCATACCGATGGTCTTCCACTCTTTCTGCAGAGCAATAAGTTTATCACTGGTTGATTTCCAGTCAGTGGAGTCTTGCAGGGCCTTGGCCTTCTCAATGAGGGCACGTTTCTTCTCGGCATTCTCCTTGAATGTATCCTTGAGTCCCTTGAAGTACTGGGCTTTGCGACCAAAGAAATCGTCGCAGGCAGCACGGAAGCGCTCGAAGATCTTGACATTCATCTTTTGTGGAGCGAAACCGATGGTCTTCCACTCAGTCTGAACATCGATAATCTCCTTGGTATGCTTCTCCCAGTCGCTACTGCTTTTGTTCTCCTCAGCGGCAATAGCCTCTACTTTCTCGCAGAGGGCAGTCTTACGGGCCAGATTATCCTCTTCCTTGGCACGGATGCCTTCGAAGTGTTGCTGGTGACGCTTGTTGATGACAGTGGAAGCAGCCTTGAAACGGTTCCAGATATCTTCGCGCAGATCCTTGCTGACAGGACCGATCTCACGATATTCTGCATGGAGTTTCTGCAACTGGTGGAAAGCACTGATCACATCTGTCTCGTCGGCCAGACGCTCGGCAGCCTCACAGAGTTTGGTCTTCAATTCAAGGTTCTTCTTGAAGTCGTATTCGCGGGCTTCACTGTTCAGTTTCAGAAGGTCATAGAACTGCTCCACGTAGAGTTGGTAGTTACGCCAGAGTTCACTAGCCTTCTCTGCAGGCACATTCTTGATTTCTTTCCATTCTGCTTGCAAGGCTTTGAAATCTTGATAGGCTTTATTGGCCTCCTCAGGCGAGGTGATCATCGCCTTGATTTTCTCAATGATGGCAAGTTTCTTCTCTAAGTTCTCCTGCTTCTCAGCCTCTTGCTCCTTGAAGAGTTTTGCACGCTTCTCCTTGATGATGCCCATCTCGGCCTTGAAGACTTCTTCGTCTTCATCAGGGGTGATTTGGTAGGCATCTGGATCGCCGCCAGCGTCGAGGTAGGCCTTGAGGTTGGCTTCACGCTCGGCGAAGTGCAGTTTGTAGAAAACGGTCTTCAGATAGTCAATCTCTTCCTTCTGAAGAGGCTCATCGCCGTGGGCAATGTCCTTGATGCGGTCGATCACCTCCTTCTTGGTCTCATAGACCTTCTGAGGCTGCTCTTCCTCGGCTGGAGCCTGTGTTTCTTCAACTGGAGCCTCCGTTTCTTCAATTGGAGCCTCTACGCTTTCGGCTGGAGCTTCTACAACCTCAACTGGAGCCTCCATTTCTGTGGCTGCTGGGGTTTCTACTTCAGGAGCAGTTGCTTCCTGGATAACTTCTTCTTTTACCTCCTGTTCTTCGACTGGCGAAGCGTTTACGAGGATGTTGTCTTGAGAGTCCATCATTTAACGATTAGTTACTGACTTGATTAAGTTCGAACACAATTTGGGCTCAAAGGTAGTAAAAAGAAGTGAAAAGATAGAAGTGAAAAGTGAAAAGTTGTTTCCCCTTGTGTTTTTTTAACTTTTCACCCTTCACCTTTTTCCCTTTTTACTTTTTCACTTTTTCACTTTTAAACGAGCCTTTTATGACGGAAGAACCACCAGCAGGCACCAGAAACGCCAATGGAGAGGATGATGGCGATGATGAATCCCCAGGGCTTGGCTTCCATGCCGTTGATGAGGTTCATGCCGAACATCGAGGTGATGAGTGTCGGAATCATCATGATGATGGTGACGGATGTAAGCGTACGCATCACCGTATTCATATTGTTGTTGATGATACTCTGATAGGTGTCCATTGTCGATTCCAAGATGTTGGAGTAGATGAGGGTGGTCTCGCGAGCCTGTGTCATCTCGATATTGACATCCTCGATGAGGTCGGCATCCAATTCGTCAATCTGGAGTTTGAACTTCAATTTCGAGAGAAGCGTCTCGTTGCCTCGGATGGATGTCTGGAAGTACGTGAGCGAGTCTTGCAGACGACTGAGGCCGATCAGGCTCTCGTTGTTCACTTCCTTGTCGAGGTTGCGCTTGGCCTTATCCACGAGCATAGAAATCTGCTTTAGACGCTTCAAATACCAGACGGCGCTGGAGAGGAAGATGCGGAAGATCATATCGACATGGTCGGTGAACCCTTCACCGCGTTTCTGTTGGAAAGAAACGAAATCGATCATCATATTGGTTTCGTAGAAACAGACGGTAATGGTCACGTCGCGCTTGTGGATGATACCGAGCGGCACGGTGGTATAGGGCGTGCGGCTCCTGATCTCCTTCACGTAGGGAATACGGAGAATAATGAGCATCCAACCGTCATCGTACTCATAACGGGCACGCTCGTCGGTATCGCTGATGTCCGACATGAAGTAGTCGGGGATATTGAACTTCTCTTCAAGTTCGCGCTGGTCGTCTTCGGTGGGGCATGTCACCTGTATCCAGCAATTAGGCTGCCACTCTGTGAGTTGGCTCAGTCCGCCTTGGGTGTTCCAGAATGTCTTCATTGTACTAATCCTTTTTAATGCATAATTCACAATGCATAATGCATAATTAAAGCGGCAAGAGGATTAGCGGTCTTGCCTGCTATCCTCTGGCCTAATACTTGTTACTATTCGCCGGGTAATCGTCCATAATTTTATGAATACTTTGGTTTGTCGGGTGCAAAGTTAAATAAAAAATGGCGATAATCAAAGAAAATCGCCATTTTTTTTAAAAGAAAACTCTTTCCACTTTCCACTTTCCTCTTTCCACTATTTTTCCGGTATGACTTCGAGGGCTCTCTTCAAGAGTGTCCAGAAGGGTTCCACTGTGGCGATGAGAGCACGCTCCGTTGTGGTGTGCGGTGACTTCATCGTAGGACCGAAACTCACCACGTCGAGATGCGGATATTTGCCGAGGATGATGGAGCACTCCAGTCCGGCATGGTCAACCTGGATGATGCCATCGGTACCAAAGAGATTCTTGTATTCCTTTAGCAACAGATGCAGGATCTCTGAGTCAGGATTAGGATCCCAGCCGCCATACGAGCCGGCAGTCTCTACTTTCATACCAGCCATGTTGAAGCAACTCTCCAAAGTTTTTACGATATAGTCCTTCATATCCTCTCGGCTACTGCGGGCCAGGATTTTCAGCATGGATTTTCCTTCGCCGATATTGATGATAGCGAGGTTGCTGGAGGTCTCTACCACATTGGGGTAGGAGGGAATCATACGGACGACACCATCGTGACAGCCATAGATGGCATTGATGAGATTATCCTGAATCTCCTGAGGAACTTCCATCTTTGGCGTTTCCACATCCTCGCATATCACCTCAATACCACTCTCAATACCCTTGTATTCGTCGGTAAAGTCCTCGAGCCAGTCCTGGGCGAGTTCCTTGAGAGCCTCTACATTTTCCTTCGGCAATGTCAGTACGGCTTCTGCCTTAAATGGGATGGCGTTACGCATGTTGCCGCCCTGCCATGAGGCTAAACGAGCCTCGCACTCCTCGATGGCCTCACGGACCAAACGGACGAGGAGTTTGTTGGCATTGGCTCGACCCTCGTGGATCTCCAGTCCGGAGTGTCCACCACGCAGGCCTTTTATTGTCACCCTCACTGCTGCATCCTCTGGATCGGTCTCTACCTCCTGATAGTCCAAAGTCGCTGTAATGTTTATACCTCCGGCAGAGCCGATAACGAACTTGCCCCAATGCTCGGAGTCGAGGTTCATCAGGATATCACCGTTGAGTTCACCTGCGGGCAGGGCATTGGCACCAAACATACCCGTCTCTTCATCAGCGGTAATCAGGGCTTCAATAGGTCCGTGCTTCAAGGTCTTATCCTCCATGATAGCCATGATGGAAGCGACGCCCAGACCATTGTCAGCACCAAGGGTCGTACCCTTGGCCTTCACCCACTCACCGTCAATCCAAGGCTGGATGGGGTCGGTCTCGAAGTTGTGGTTACTCTCAGGTGTCTTCTGTGGCACCATGTCCATGTGAGCCTGAAGGATTACCCCCTTCTTCTTCTCCATCCCAGGAGAGGCGGGCTTACGCATCACAATGTTGTCAGCAGGGTCCTTGAAGGCTTCTACACCTGCCTGCTTGGCGAAGTCGAGCAAGAACTGCTGTATTTTCTCTAAATGTCCGCTCGGACGCGGAACTTGTGTCAGTGCATAGAAGTTCTTCCAGATGCACGCTGGGTTCAGATTCTTAATTTCACTCATAGTTATGTTGTCTTTGGGTTTAAACGTTTCGTAAATAGGAGGGCGGCCCAGGCATAAATGCCGAGGGCGATTACGAGCATGGTCTGCACAGTATGTACGATGAGCACAAACCAGAGGGCCTGTTCGTCGGCTACGCCGTAAAGGATGAGCATGGTCTTGATGGCGAAGTGCCAGGGACCTGCTCCGTTGGGGGTCGGTACGATGACGGCAAAGTTGGCTACCACAAAGGATACCAGTGCACAACCGATGCCGAGATTTGCTGTGAAATCGAAACAGAAGAAGGTGAGGTAGTAATGCAGGAAGTACATCACCCAGATGCCGACGGAGAAAAAGAGGTAGAGCGGCAGGTTCTTGATGCCTCTCAGGGAGAGCACCCCTTCCCAGATGCCACTCAGCGTCATCTTCACCTTATTATATATAGAGAAGTTCTTCAGCAACAGGTGCAGCAGGATGAGGACTGCGATACCACAGATGGCCGTCACCAGCCAACCCATCAAAGAAAAACCTTCCAGGATACGGTCAAGAGAGGTGCCCGTCTTTTTAAAGAAGGTGCCGAATATGCTGATCTCTATCAGTAGGATAATGCCTGAGTAGAGCATCACAATCAATGTATCGACGGCCCGTTCTGTTACCACTGTGCCTAAGGCCTTGCTGAACGATACACCATCATAGCGCTTTAGGATGGCACAACGTGAGAACTCGCCGATACGTGGAATTACCAGACTGGCTGCATACGAGATAAAGACGGCATGTATGCAGGTGGCAATGCGTGCTCGGATCTTTGGGCCTGAATACGGCTGCTCGACTGTGCTTGGCGATAGGTCGTCGATGGGGTCCAGGGTCTGCTTCCAGCGCCAGCCACGGAACATCTGTGCCAAGATGCCGAAGGGGAATGAGAGCAACATCCATGTCCAGTCCATCTCTTCCGTCAGTACATGACTGATAACAGAGAAGTCCTCGCCACGGTACATCCACCACAAAATGGCACCACCCAGAATGAAGGGCAGCACAATCTTCGCGATGTTTCCAAGTATGCTTTTCAGTTCCATTGGTGCAAAGGTACATAAATAATTCATAATTCATAATTCATAATTCATAATTTTACAATATTTTTATTATCTTTGCACCCAAATGAAACAAGTAAGACCGAAAAAGAACCTAGGTCAGCACTTCCTGACCGACCTGAATATCGCCAAGCGGATTGCCGATACGGTGGATGAGCCTTATGAGGAACTGCCAGTATTGGAAGTGGGTCCAGGTATGGGGGTAATGACACAGTATCTGGTGGAAAAGCCTCGTCCGCTGAAAGTCGTTGAGATAGACCGTGAGTCTGTGGCCTATCTTTCAGAAAAGTATGGGTGGAAAGTGGAAAGTGGAAAGTGGAAAGAGAAGACTCCTGACGCAGAATCACGAGAAAAAGGTAATCTCCTTCCTCCTTCCTCTTTCCTCTTTCCTCAAATAATTGAGGGCGACTTCCTGCGGATGGACTTAAACGAGGTCTTCGAGGGTCAGCAGTTTGTGCTTACAGGCAATTATCCTTATGATATTTCCTCACAGATATTCTTCAAGATGCTCGACAACAAGGACCTGATTCCTTGTTGTACGGGTATGATCCAGCACGAAGTGGCAGTTCGGATGGCAGCCAAACCTGGCAACAAACAATATGGCATCCTTTCCGTACTGATTCAGGCGTGGTACGATGTGGAGTATCTCTTTACGGTTGAGCCGTCGGTTTTTAATCCGCCTCCCAAGGTACAGAGCGCCGTTATCCGTATGACCCGCAATGGCGTTACTGACCTCGGTTGTGACGAAAAACTCTTCAAACGGATTGTCAAAGCCACTTTCAACCAGCGTCGTAAGATGCTACGTGTCTCCCTACGTCAATTATTCGATGCTGCTCATCCTGCTCGTGAAGGTTTTTTCGACGATCCCATGATGACCCGTCGCCCTGAACAACTCTCAATCCCTGAGTTTATTACTCTGACCAACAAGGTAGCCGCAGAATTGACATGATTGTCAGATGAAAAGAAACGCTCTGTTGTTGATGCTTGTGGGATTGATGCTGATGGTATATGGCCAAAGCGTCAACCACAGGAAAATGTCGCACTTCGTACGGCAGGCAGTAGCAGAGAACCATCATCACTCCTTAACACGTAGTATTGATGGGGAGCGCAGGGCTACCATCACCGCCTTTATTAGAATCAATGGGCATCAGACTGATGATATCCTACGAAAATATGGCTGCCGGAAATATGCCCAGTGGGAGGATATCGTCATTGCGAGTATTCCATTAGGGCAGGTGGAGGCCCTTGCAGCAGAGCGTGCTGTGAGTCGTATTGAGGCTAACAGATGTGCACATGCCCTGATGGATACGACGACGTTGGTCGTCAATGCCCTTCCTGTCTATGAACTATCCGATAATCATCCTGCCTTTACAGGGGCTGGGGTGGTCGTTGGTGTGGAGGATATCGGTTTCGACCTGACGCATCCCAACTTCTATGATGCCTCGGGCAACTATTATCGCATTGGGGCTTTCTGGGACCAGTTGTCGAAGGATACCATTGGAAGTTCGTTGCCCGTGGGGCGTGATTATCTCGGACAGGCAGAGATTCTGGCCTGCGGACAATCTACCGATGCGCCAACCCAGACGCATGGTACGCATACCTCTGGTATTGCTGCAGGGAGTGGTTATGATACCAAGTACAGGGGAATGGCCTTTGACAGCGAACTCTGTCTGGTGAGCAATGCCGTCACTGAAGACATTGAGTATATCGACTCGGCTGATATCTACAAATATACTTCTGCCATTGATGCCTTGGGCATGAAATACTGTTTCGACTATGCCAGCCTGCAAGGGAAACCGTGTGTGGTCTCGTTCAGCGAGGGCTATAACCCCTATCTCGACGAGGAGGACAGTCTCTTTTCGGCTGCGCTGGACCATATGATAGGACCAGGTCGGATTATTGTGACATCCGCAGGTAACGAGGGGGTTGAGAAGACCTACTTCGAGAAGTTAGCCACCCAACAGGAAGCAGGGGCTTTTGTCCGCTGTTTCAGGGAGTTGGCAATTTACCGTTTGACCTCAGCGGAGCCACTTCGTCTGATGCTCTATTATTATAAAGGTGGTAACAGTACGCCTACGGATACCCTCTCTTTTACCACTGCCGAAGTGATCATTGATAGTATCATGAGCAAGGAACTGATTTGTGGAGAAGACTCTCTCAAGTTGTCAATCTATCGCAACACATCCTCATTTCTTGATGGGGATGTCTATCAGATAGCCCTGAAAGCTAACCGTACACTCGATTCCTTCCCACCATTGGCATTGGTGGTTGGTGGAGAGGGCATTATCAAAGTGTATGGTGGCTCGAAGATGGCTTTTGCCTCACGTGGTGATGTTGATCAGCGTTGGTCGGCAGCCCAGAAAGGATTCAATATCGTTGCACCAGGCTGCTTTCCGGCAGTCATCTGTGTGGGCTCCACTTCTCACCGATTGGAAATCGTGAATGAGCAGGGTGAGGTACAGCATAGTATGGATGGTACTGTGTCTGGGATGCTTAGTCCTTTCTCCTCGACAGGACCCACGATGAACGGTCTGATGAAGCCGGATGTAGTGGCGCCTGGGGGCAACGTTGTCTCTTCCTATAGTCATATTGCCCATCCGGAGAATGCCATTGTCGGATGGTCGGAGTTTCAGGGGGAAAGGTATCCTTGGGCTGCAGATACAGGCACTTCTATGTCAACACCTGTAGTGGCTGGTATCATTGCGCTCTGGCTGCAGGCAAAACCTGACCTGACGCCAGAGGAGGTGCGAGAGGTGCTGTCCCGTAGTTGCCGTCGGCCTGATACGAGTCTCGACTATCCGAACAATTTCTATGGTTACGGTGAGATTGATGCCTATCGTGGCTTGTTGGAAATCCTGGGCCTTACAAAAATAGAGGGTATCAGCCTGCACCAGCCCCAACGTGTGCAGGTCCGACCTGTTAATGGCGACTTGCAAATTCTTTTCGATGATGTTCCGCAGGCTCCTGTTGCTGTGAAGGTCTATAACCTCTCTGGCTTTTGTGTCTATTCGGAAAGTATGAGGCTCAGTGGTACAGAGATTACCATCGACCTCCCATTACTCCCACAAGCCGTTTATGCTGTTCAGATTGAAACCCAAGATAAAAATATCCAGGGTTCCTGTCTTATCAGATTGTAACGTTTAAGAATCTGTCACTTTTTACCCGTTATCGCACACAATTTAGCTGTGTTCGCGCACAATCACTTGATTTACATCAAAAGAAATACGGTTTTTATGCAAAAATTGGTGGTAATCCATTGCAGATTGCCAAAATCGTCGTACCTTTGCATCGTCAATCAGAGATGATGACACTTCAATAGATGATTAGTTAAGGTAAAAGATTCGTTTTGTTAGAGTTAATTGAATAGAAAAAGGTTTAGAAAAGTTAGAAGTTAGTTAGAAAGTTAGTAAAGTTAGGTTTTAAGTTTTGATTGGTAGGTATTACAGAGGTAATAAAGATTGAAATTTTTAGGATAACAATGCAACGACGTCGCGATGACGGAATTGCTTACTTAGAAAAAAGGTTTTTAGTTATTCATAGATTGTTGGTGCCGCTCAGGAGTCGTTGATGACCCTTGAGCGGTTTTTTTTGTCATAGATTACACGGACTTGATACTCAGTTTGTTAGCCCATCCGCCTTTGAAAAGTCGGGCGAGGAAGATGCTGCCTCGGAAGGTCAGTTCGATGGCCATCGCTGTCCAGACTCCCTTCAGACCATACTTTGGCGCGAGCGAGGCGGCTAACGTCAGACGGACGGCCCACATCGAACAGAGGCTCATGATGGCAGGAATCATTGTGTCGCCAGCACCGATGAACACACCGTTGGCCACGATGGCGGCGGCAAACATCGGTTCTGCCCAGGCTTCGATACGGAGAACCTGCGTGCCTTGGGCAATAACCTCCTCAACAGGTGACATCAGTGACATCAGTTCTGGCGCGAAAAACCACATCAACACACCCATCACCGTCATCACTGCCATACCCAGTCCTACGGACATACGGGCAAATGAACGTGTCAACACCTTCTGGCCTGCTCCGATGCCCTGCCCTACGAGAGTTGTGGCGGCTTCCGCTATACCGTAGCCAGGCATGTAGCATAGACTCTCTACGGTGATAGCCAACGAGTGGGCAGCAATGGCGATTGTTCCTAAAGGGGCCACAATCATGGTACTCACGACGTAGGCTCCTCCCATCAACAGATGCTGGAGCCCCATCGGAAGACCAATCTTAAAGGCAGTCCTGATGGTGTCTTCTTTGGGCTTGAAGGAACCTGGCCGTTTGACGAGTGCGAGCATCTTCGACCTGACGAGCAGGAAATAGAGCATGAGTGCGGCTGTAATCAGCATAGCCATACCCGTTCCGATGGCGGCACCCATCACCCCCATATCCAGTATATATATAAATAGGTAGTTGAAGATGACGTCCATCACACACATACCGATGTTCAGGACGCTGGGAATCTTCATGTTGCCAGAACATTTCAGCATCGAACCAGCCAAACCCTCCATCTGGAAGAAAATGCCACAGAAACCGAAGATGGCGAAGTAGAGCGAGGCATCTCGCGCGATATCTGCTGTGCCGCCTAACCAGTAGGGGAGGAAAGGACTGATGAGAATAGATGTCAACGAGATGATAAGGGCCCAGATGAAGCAGCAGACAATCGACTGGCGCAGCACCCTACGGGCCGCCTCGAAATCGTTGGCACCGATGAAATGAGCCACCTGTACAGAAAAACCCATATTTGCAGCCGAGGCCAGTCCGCCCATTAGCCATCCTGTGGTTTCCACCAGCCCGATGGCAGCAGAGGCTTTGGCACCAAGATGTCCCACCATAGAGGCATCGATGAAGAACATCACCGTTGCGGAAATCTGTGCCAGAATGCTGGGAATACTCAGGCTGATGATGAGCCAGAGCCTTTCCCTTTGGGTCATCGTTCGACCCTCGCGGATATAGGACAGCAGCAGTTCACTGTTTTTTACTTTCTTCATTTAATTTTTGTGCCTTCCTTTCCCTGATTTCATCCAGGTAGCCGGCAGTGACAACACCTGAGGGCAAGGCTATGATGGCAATGCCCACCAGTGAGGAAATAATACTGATCACTCTTCCTGTGGTGGATATCGGGTAAAGGTCTCCGTAACCTACAGTTGTCAGCGTACACACTGCCCAGTAGAATGCGTCGAAGAAATTTTCGAACAGATATTCGCTCGTTCCAGGCTTGATGTCCTCCTCTGCATTAAACATGATGATGGCAGTCACAAAGATATAGAATATGGCCAATGAAAGGACAGCGTATAGTATCTTCTTCTGTTTTTTGATAACGGAAAGGATAATCTCCAAAGATTCAAAATAACGAATAATCTTTACGACTCTCAATATCTTCAATACGCGTGAGAAACGGGCAGCCTTGAAGGTTGGAGCCAGCACGTTGACTGTCGGCAAGATGGAGAGAAGGTCGATAATGGCCATCGGGGTGAATGGGTAGGTAACGAATGCAACCCAATGCTTCTTGCCTGTCCGTATATCGGCAGTAATCCAGCGCAAGATGTAATCTACAACGAAGCATAGACAAGATAAGATGTCGAAATACCAGAAAATGGGATAGTGGGTGCGGAACATCAGAGGAAAAATGCCAATGCCGATGGCTATCAACATGATCCACTCATAAATCTTGGACGATTTGTTATCGTTTTTGGGGTCGATAATGTCTGCAATCTTTTTCTTGTCTATCATATCACACTAAATAATATCATATCGTTTGCAAAGATATAATTTTTTTTTGAAATAATGAAGAAATCCTTGGAATAAGATGGTGTTTTCAATTTTTTTTGTAATTTTGTAGCATGAATAATTAACAAGACAAGCATGAAGATAGTAATACTAGACGGCTATTCAGCCAATCCTGGCGATTTATCGTGGAAAGAGTTAGAGACAATGGGCGAGGTGACGGTATATGACCGTACCAGTCCGAGTGAGACGGTGGCAAGGGCTGCTGAGGCAGACATCGTGCTGACCAATAAGGTGATTATCGGCAGAGAGGAGATGGCTCAACTTCCTCATCTGAAATATATCGGTGTGCTGGCGACGGGCTACAATGTGGTGGATATCGAGGCTGCGCATGAGCGAGGCATCACGGTGACCAATGTGCCAGCCTATAGTACAGAGAGTGTGGCGCAGATGGTCTTTGCGCACCTGTTGACAGTCACGAACCGTACAGAGCACTATGCCATTGCCAATCGTGAGGACCGATGGACAAACAACAAGGATTTTTGTTATTGGGACTTCCCTCATCAGGAGTTGTCTGGTAAGTCGTTTGGTATCGTCGGACTGGGCAATATCGGCCAACGTGTGGCTGCCATCGCCCATGCTTTCGGCATGCGAGTCTGCGCCTATACCAGCAAGTCGGAGAGTCAACTGCCCTCCTATGTGGAGAAGAAACCCTTGACGGATCTTCTTTCAGAATGTGATGTCGTCAGTCTGCATTGTCCGCTGACACCTGATACCCGTCATCTGATCAACAATGAGACACTCCAAAAGATGAAACTGTCTGCCATCCTTATCAACACAGGACGAGGCCCCTTGGTGGATGACCAGGCTGTGGCTGAGGCGCTTGCCGAGGGCCGGTTGGCCGCTTTCTGTGCCGATGTGCTCACTGAGGAACCACCAAAGGCTACCAATCCCCTGTTGAATCAGCCCAACGCCTTTATCACTCCCCACATTGCGTGGGCATCGACGGAGGCCCGCATCCGATTGTTGCAGGTTGCCATCGGTAATGTCCGTTCCTTCCTCAACGGCCATCCCCAGAACGTCGTGTAGGGCGTCAAGTTCGTATGAAAAGACGAAATGCATTTCTGAAATAGGGTGTCCAATTTGATGTCCCCAAATGTCTAAGCAAAAACCGCTATAACTTATTGATTTTTAACACTTTAAGTCATGAAATAATGTCCAAAAA
>CAJODF010000003.1 GCA_905233555.1 uncultured Prevotella sp.
TTTTGCACCCGCAATTGGAAATTGGACGATGGTGTAATGGTAACACTACAGGTTTTGGTTCTGTCATTCCCGGTTCGAATCCGAGTCGTCCAACCACAACGCAACAAAAAAGGGGCTCCGTTTGGGGCCCCTTGAATTTTTATTTACAATCTTTCGATTAGAGAGCAGCAGCGAGTTCAGCACCAGCCTTGAACTTAGCAACCTTCTTGGCAGCGATCTTGATCTTTGCCTTTGTTGCGGGGTTGATACCCTCACGAGCAGGACGCTTTGTGACACTGAATGTGCCAAAGCCTACGAGTGCCACCTTGTCACCCTTCTTGAGGGCACCTTTGATTGCTGCGAGAGTTGCGTCAAGAGCTTTCTTTGAGTCAACCTTTGAGAGACCAGCACCTACTGCGATCTTCTCTACCAATTCTGTTTTGTTCATAATAATGTAGTTTTAAATAAAAAAATTTATGTTTAAAAAATGAAATAATGTCGAATTCCTTCGCAAATATAAGGGAAAGTATTGAAAAAAACAACAAAAAAGCGGAAAAAATGCCATTTTTGCTGAAAAAAAGTTGTTTTACCCCCATTTTGGGGCCTAAAAAGAGATATTTTTCGTAATTTTGCGCACAAATTAAGATTCAAGCCTCTCAAGGGCAACAAATCGCAAATCATTCATTTATAAAGAGCAAACAGAGAAATGTTCCGCATACCAACCATCACAAAAAATCTGCTGATTATCAACGTCATCGCTTTTCTGGCGACGTATGTTTTGCAGATGCAGGGAATCGATTTGGCCAACATCGGAGGCCTCCATTTCTTCATGGCCAACGACTTCCATCTTTATCAACTCGTCACCTATCTTTTCCTTCATGCCAACTTCATGCACATCCTGAGCAACATGTTCGGTCTATGGATGTTTGGTTGCGTGATTGAAAATGTATGGGGTCCGAAGAAATTCCTTTTTTATTACATTACGTGTGGTATCGGAGCCGGTCTTTGTCAGGAATTAGCACAGTTTGGCAACTTTTATCTGACAATAGCCGAGCAGGCACCAGGCATCGGATTCGGTGAACTGATTGCCGTCGGGCATCAGTTGGGGCAGCAGTTGAACACTTGGACCACCATCGGTGCATCGGGTGCCGTCTATGCTATTATCCTTGCCTTTGGCATGACTTTCCCCAACGAGCGGTTGTTTATTATCCCATTCCCCTTCCCCATCAAGGCAAAGTGGTTCGTATTGGGCTATGTGGCTATTGAGTTCTTCTCTGCCATCGGCAGTTCTGGCGACGGCGTGGCCCACACCGCCCACCTCGGCGGCATGCTCTTCGGCTTCCTGATGATCCGCTATTGGAACAAACACCCCAACAGCAGTTTCGACCGCAGTCGGGGACAGCAGTTCTTCGAGGGGCTGAAACGCAGTTTTGACCAGCGCCAGCAGGGTAGTCAGCAGCGCCAACACAATCCCCACATGCATGTAGAACAAGGCGGCTCTAAGGAGGCCGATATGGAGTACAATGCCCGCAAACGGCAGAATCAGGAAGAGATCGATGCCATCCTCGACAAGATCCGCAAGAGCGGCTACGACAGTCTGTCAAAAGAAGAGAAGCAAAAACTCTTCGATGCCAGCAAGCAATGATCAAGCAACTGAAGACATTCACCATCAATCTGGTGGCAGGGGCCAATGTCGTCACCGTCATCCTGATGCTCTGTGCAGGCTTCTCCGACAGGCTCAACCCTGCCGACCATCCCCTGCTCTCCTGCTTCGGCATGGCATTTCCCATCTTCCTCGTTGTCAACCTGCTCTTTCTCTTCTTCTGGCTCACCTTCAAATGGCGCATGGCTTGGATCCCCATTCTGGGCTATGCGCTGGCCTATATCCCCATCAGCATCTATATGCCCGTCAACATGAGGCAGGACCTGCCAGAAGGTACCATCAAGATTCTGTCCTATAATGTCTGTCAGTACGGGGGTAACTATAAATACGAACAGGGCTTTGATACGGTCTATAACTACCTGAAGCGCCAGAATGCAGATATCGTCTGTATTCAGGAAGATGCCGACACTTGGCGACGGTTCGTCATGCAGCGCTATTCGAAAATCTTCCCCCATAACGACACTACTATATTCCGCAACGACAGAGAGGGCATGAACGGCGTGGGCATCCACACCCGCTTCCCCATCCTCAAGAAAGAACGTATCTGGTATAAGTCGGCAGCCAACGGTTCCGTGGCCTATTACCTGAAACTGGATAATGGCGACACGCTGCTTGTCATCAACAACCACCTCGAAGGTACCCACCTCTCCAAGGAAGACCGTGCCAACTACGAACGGATGATCCGTGGTAAGATGGAGCGCGACACCGCCAAAGAAGAATCTATCCTGCTACTCGACAAACTCGCCACTTCTGCTGCCAAGCGTGCACCAGAGGCTGATGCCGTCCACAAGTATATCGAAGCCCACCGCCAGTACCCCATGATCGTCTGCGGCGACTTCAACGACAACCCCATTTCCTACTCCCGCCGTACCATCGCCCAGGGACTCACCGACTGCTTTGTCGAGACTGGAAAAGGTGTCGGTTTGTCATATAATCGGAAAGGCTTCTTTGTCAGGATTGACCACATTTTATGTTCCGAACACTTCGAACCCTTCAATTGCCAAATCGACGACGAAATGGACGCAAGTGACCATTATCCTATCCTTTGTTGGCTCAAAATGAAGGAAAAACATTAAAAAAAGTGTGTTTTTCGCCAAGAAATTTTCCCACGTGCAGAAAAATGTCTATATTTGCACGCTAAAATATACGCGAACAGAATTAATAATAAATAAATAACAACAAAAAACAAAATGCAAAACAAAGGAATTGTAAAATTTATCGCAGTGCTTCTGTTTCTCGTTTGCTGCTTCTACCTTTCCTTCTCATTCGTGACACGCCACTACGAAAGTAAGGCTGCCGCAATGGGTGAGGAAGCAGGTGCGGAGTACCTTGATTCAATCAACAACGAGAAGGTCTATATGGGCGTTTACTCGCTGAAGCAGTGCCGTGAGATGGAGATTGGCCTGGGTCTTGACCTGAAAGGCGGTATGAATGTTATTCTTGAGGTGTCAGTGCCTGATGTCGTCGATGTACTCGCCGACCACAAGACCGACGCAGCCTACAAGAAGGCTATGGAACTGGCCAAGAAGGAAGAAGAGACCAGTCAGGACGATTTCGTCTCTCTGTTCGTGAAGTATTGGAAACAAGAAGGTCAGGGCCGTCCCCTCGCCGCCATCTTTGCTACCCAGCAGATGAAGGGCAAGGTGAGCACCTCCTCTACCGACGCTGAGGTGGAGCGCGCCATCCGCGACGAGGTGCAGAATGCCGTTGACAACTCGTTCAATGTCGTTCGTAACCGTATCGATAAGTTCGGTGTCGTTCAGCCGAACATCCAGAAACTCGAAGGCCAGAGCGGCCGTATCATGGTCGAGATGCCTGGTATCAAGGAGCCCGAGCGTGTGCGTAAACTCCTCCAGGGTTCTGCCAACCTCGAGTTCTGGGAGACCTACAACAGCAATGAGATTACGCCGCTGCTGGCTCAGTTGAACCAGCGCTATGCAGGCCAGAACGGCGAGGTGGCTGACACCATCGAGGTAGTCCTCTCTGAAGACTCTGTCGCCGTTGCCGCTGACACTACCAAGGCTACAACAGCCGACCTGGCTGCCAAACTGGCTAAGAAAGACGACAAGTCTGTTGACTCTAAGGCCAGCGAGTTGGCTAAAAAGCAGAACCCCTTGTTCTACTACTTCCAGCCCACACAGGGTAACACCCTCGCTGTGGTTGGTTACGCCAACGCTCGCGATACTGCTGAGGTCAACAAGATTATCTACTCTGACATCGCTACCCACATCTTCCCTGCCGAGTTGAAACTCCGCTGGGGTGCCAAGCCTGAGGATTTCGGAGGTCAGAACACCAAGGGTGACATCTTCGAACTCTATGCTCTGAAGATCACTGAGCCCAATGGCCGTGCTCCGTTGGAGGGTGACGTTATCACCAACGGTAAGGACGACTTCGACCAGATGGGTCATCCCTGTGTATCTATGCAGATGAACTCTGACGGTGCCCGTCGCTGGAGCCAGATCACCAAGCAGAACATTGGTAAGGCCGTAGCCATCGTGCTCGACGACGCCGTCTATTCTGCTCCCCGTATCCTGACTCAGATCGATGGTGGTAACTCTCAGATCACTGGTAACTTCACCATTGAGGACACCAAGGACCTTGCCAACACACTGAACTCTGGTAAGATGCCGGCTCCGACCCGTATCGTACAGGAAGAGGTGGTTGGTCCGTCACTCGGTGCACAGTCTATCAAGCAGGGTGTCATCTCGTTCATCGTGGCCTTCGTGCTGCTGATGATCTACATGATCATGCTTTACGGTTTCATCCCGGGTATCCTCTCCGATATCGCCCTGCTGTTCAACCTGTTCTTCACACTGGGTATCCTCACCTCGTTCCAGGCTGCACTGACCATGCCGGGTATCGCCGGTATCGTGCTGACACTCGGTACGGCTGTGGATGCTAACGTGCTTATCTACGAGCGTATCAAGGAAGAACTGAAGAAGGGCCTGAGCATGAAGGAAGCCCTCAACAAGGGTTACTCTAACGCCTTCAGCGCCATCTTCGACTCGAACCTGACCTCATTGATCACAGGTATCATCCTGCTCTACTTCGGTACAGGTCCTGTGAAGGGCTTCGCCACCACTTGGATCATCGGTATCTGCGTATCCTTCTTCACCGCTGTGTTCATGACCCGTCTGGTCTATGACTATATGCTGAGCAAGGACAAGTGGACCAACCTGACCTTCGTTACCGCCTACTCTAAGAACCTCATGCAGAATGCCAAGTACCATTTCATGGGTATGTACCGCAAGTCGTTCGTCATCTGGGGCGCTATGGCCATCATCTGCTGCATCTCGTTCGCCGTTCGCGGCCTGAGCCAGAGCATCGACTTCACTGGTGGTCGTAACTACGTGGTGACCCTCGACAAGGAGACACCCGTTGAGCAGGTACGTCAGGCTATGGCTGGTGCCTTCATCAACACTATGGGTGAGAAGGCCCAGCAGGAGGCTAACACCTCTGTTATCGCCCTCGGTACCGACGGCAAGACCGTCCGTATCTCTACCAACTGGGATATCGAGTCGAACAATCCTGAGGTTGACGACAAGGCTGAGGACATCCTCTTCGGTGCCCTGAAGAAGGCTGGTCTGGTCAGTCAGGAGAGCGTCGAGAAGTTCAAGAACCCCGATGTGCGCGAGGGTGGTTCTATCATCAGCAGTGCAAAGGTAGGTCCTTCAGTAGCTAAGGATATCACTTATGGTGCTATCATTTCTGTGATCATCGCCCTGATCGCCATCTTCCTCTACATCCTGCTCCGCTTCCGCAACCTGGCCTTCTCTGTAGGTGCTATCGTTGCCTTGGCGCTCGATGCACTGATCGTGATTGGTATCTACTCACTCTGTTGGGGCTGGGTACCTATGTCACTCGAGATCGACCAGGTGTTCATCGGTGCTATCCTGACGGTGATCGGTTACTCCATCAACGATAAGGTGGTGGTATTCGACCGTATCCGTGAGAACATCGGCCTCTATGGCAAGCGTGATCGTCAGCAGCTGTTCAACGACTCGCTGAACCAGACGCTGGCCCGTACCATCAACACCTCTGTGACGACCTTGATCGTGCTGTTGGCTATCTTCATCCTTGGTGGTGACAGCATCCGTTCATTCTCGTTCGCAATGATCCTTGGCGTTATCTTCGGTACCCTCAGTTCACTCTTTATCGCTGCTCCTACGGCTTATCTGACCATGGGTCGCACGATTAAGGAAGAAGAGGCCGCCGCTGCCACGAAGTAATAAGGCCTATACCTTATTAATATATATAAAGACTGCACTCTCATGGGTGCAGTCTTTACTTTTATAGACACATCGGAGTATTCCACAAGTATTTATTAATTTATTTGGTTTTTCGCTCACTTATTCGTACCTTTGCAGCAGACAAACGTACGAAGTACCCCGACCGAGAATCGAACTCGGAACTAAGCTTTAGGAGAGCCTTGTTATATCCATTTAACTATCAGGGCGTGCTTTTCGGGTGCAAAGATAGTGCAAAATTTCGATTTAGCGAAGAGAATACAAATAAATTTGCATTCTTGAGCGTGAGAAATTTATCTAAATCGAGCGAAAAACCAAATTTTATTTGGATTTTTCCGAGATGCAGCCTATCTTCGACCTCTTTTAGAGGTTAAAGGTACGGATAAGCGAGTAAAATACCAAATTATTAATGATAAAAATGATTGAAATGACAATGAGGAAGGAGTTTTTGATACTCACAGCGGCAGTGCTGATACTGAGCGGATGTCAGCAGAAAGCCAAGACCAACGAGGCTTCCAGTGCCGCAGAACAGGAACTGCAGGAGAAAGTGACGGGCAACCAATACACGGACATCGAACTGCCCGGCATTCAGGGACAGACAGTGAAGGTGAGCGACTACGTAGGCAAGAACAAGTTGGTGCTCATCGACTTCTGGGCCTCGTGGTGTGGTCCCTGCCTCCACGAGATGCCTTTCGTGGTGAAAGCCTACGAACTCTATCACAACGAGGGGCTTGAGATTGTAGGTGTTTCACTCGACAAGGAGAGGAGCAGTTGGGTGGAGGCCATCAGCGCAACAGGTCAGAAATGGCCGCAGATGAGCGATTTGCAGGGATGGAACTGCAAAGGCGCACAATTGTACGACATACAGTCCATCCCTGCTAATGTGCTTATCAACGAACAAGGAGAGATCATCGCCCGCGACCTGCGTGGCGACGACTTACTCGCTACGTTGGCCCGAGAGCTTGGTGGCTCGGACAAAGTAGGCAATTAACAATACGTACGCGAGGAGCGAGCATACCTCAGAGAGCGGATTGGCCAACCACGACTCGCTGACGGGATTGAAACCGCCGAAGCGCAGCAACGCACTGACGACACCCATCAGCGCACCGCCGGCAATGAAGCCGGAGGCAAGCAGCGTACCCTTCTCACCACGGGCCTCGTTCACCTTCTTATCCTTTGAGCGGGTGGTGACATACCAGTTGATAGCACCGCCGATTACCAGCGGCACATTCAGTTCCATGGGGATGAACATACCCAGGGCGAAGGCTAAAGCAGGCACCTTGCAAAGGGTGAGGATGATGGCGATGGCTGCACCGATGGCGTAGAGTACCCAAGGTGCCCCTACCCCGTTCATCAACGGGTCGATGACTGCTGCCATCGCATTGGCCTGAGGCGCAGCGAGTTGTCCGGAGGCAAAGCCGTAGGTCTCGTTGAGCAGCATCATCACACCGCCCACGGTGGCTGCCGACACCAAAGTTCCAAGGAACTTCCACGACTCCTGCTTACGGGGTGTTGTTCCCAACCAGTAACCGATCTTCAGGTCGGTGATGAAGGCACCAGCCATCGACAAGGCCGTGCAGACCACACCGCCCATCACCAGAGCCGCCACCATACCGCTGGTACCCTGAAGACCTACACCCACCATCACCACAGACGCAAGAATCAACGTCATCAACGTCATACCACTCACGGGGTTTGAGCCCACGATGGCGATGGCATTCGCTGCGACAGTAGTAAAGAGGAAGGCTATCACCGCCACGAGGACGATGGCAACCAAAGCCTGCAACATATTACCGTCCATCACGCCGAACCAGAAGAATAGGAACGTGATGATAATCGTCACAATCGAGGCAATGGCAATGAACTTAAACGGCAGATCCAGTTGTGTGCGCTGCTGTGTCACAGCAATCTCACCGCTGCCCTTCATCTCCTTTGCAGCCAATGAGACAGCCCCCTTGATGATACCCCACGACTTGATGATGCCGATGATACCCGCCATCGCGATACCACCGATACCTATCGATTTGCCGTAAGCCTTGAATATCTGTTCTGGCGACATATCGCCCACTGCCGTCGTGATGGAGGGGTCCCACTGGTTGAGTACCTCCGTACCGAAAAACAGCGACAGACCTGGTACGATGAGCCACCACACGGACAACGAACCGAGCGTGATGATGAGGGCATATTTGAAGCCGATGATATAGCCGAGACCCAGCACAGCGGCACCCGTATTCACCTTAAATACCAACTTGGCCTGATCAGCCAACGACTGTCCCCACTCCACTACACGCGAAGTGAAGTTCTCGTTCCACCAGCCGAAAGTCGCCACGATGAAGTCGTAAAGACCACCAACGATACCAGCCAGCAGCAACGGCTTGGCCTGATTGCCGCCCTTCGCGCCAGAGACGAGCACCTGCGTCGTCGCCGTCGCCTCTGGGAAGGGGTACTTGCCGTGCATATCCGACACGAAGTACTTACGGAACGGAATCAGGAAGAGGATGCCGATGATACCACCCAGCAACGAAGCGAGGAATATCTTCAGGAACGAAGCCGACATCTCAGGATACTTCGCCTGGAGGATATAGATGGCTGGCAACGTAAAGATGGCACCCGCCACCACAGCACCCGAACAGGCACCTATCGACTGAATGATCACATTCTCGCCCAAGGCCTTGCTGCGCTTGGCGGCTGTCGATACACCCACAGCGATGATGGCGATGGGGATGGCGGCCTCGAACACCTGACCTACTTTCAATCCCAAGTAGGCAGCGGCTGCCGAGAAGAGTACTGCCATCAGCACACCCCACGTGACAGACCACGCGTTGACCTCCGGATAACGGCCCTTCGGCGACATCATCGGTTCATACAGTTCTCCTTCCTGCAGTTCCCGAAAGGCATTGTCGGGCAACTGGGTTTTCATTTCCAAATCTTCCATATTGTTACACTTTTTTTCTTTTATGTTGCAAAGGTACGAAATAATACACAATTCACAATGCACAATTCACAATTATTTTTTATCTTTGCCAAGATAATTAATTCTTCAACTAAAACGTATGTTATGAAAAAGCTCTTGCTATTGTTGCCATTCATGGCACTATTGATGGGCTGCCAGTCGAATAAGACGGGTGGCGAGTGTCCCATTCTCACCGTCGAGGGTGGCCAGATTACTGGTCAGAAGATTGACTATACCCTTGATGGCACCACTACCACGTATTATGCCTATAAGGGCATCCCCTACGCTGCCGCTCCTATCGGTGACCTGCGTTGGAAAGAACCTCAGCCCGTGGTGGCTTGGGAAGGTGTGCGTACCTGCGACAAATTCGGTCACCCTGGCTATCAGGCTGTGCACTATCCTGGCGGTTATACCACAGAGTGGGGCTATGGCGACGAGGCACCCTATAGTGAGGACTGTCTTTATCTGAATGTCTTTACCAAGGCTGCAGGTCAGGTGGATAAGAAACTGCCTGTTGCCCTGTGGATTCATGGTGGCGGCTATCGTGAGGGCTGGGGCACAGAGCCCGAGTTCGACGGACGTGAGTGGGCACTCAAGGATGTGGTGCTCGTCACCATCAACTACCGTCTGGGCATCTTCGGCTTCATGCCTTACGGAGAACTCTCCGCTGAGAGTCCCAACCACGTCTCTGGTAACTATGGTATCTTAGACCAGATCCAGTCGTTGAAGTGGATCAAGGAGAATATCACCCAGTTTGGTGGCGATCCTGACAATGTGACCATCTTCGGACAGAGTGCAGGTGCAGGCAGCGTCCGTACCATCTGTGAATCGCCCCTGGCCCGTGGTCTGTTCCACAAGGCTGTGATTATGAGCGGCGGCGGACTGAACATTCCTCCGAAGGAGGGCGAAGCCGCTAAGCCTGCTACGCCGATGAACAAGTTCTTCACCTACAACCCCACGCTGAAAGAGGCAGAGGCAGAAACCAAGAAGGTGATGGACTGGGCAGGTCTGACCGATCTGGAGAAACTCCGCAAGGCTTCTACGGAGATCCTCTATCCCCTATGCAACATCTATAATATGGTCAACAAGAGCGACCTCTATGTGATGGAGCGTCCTATCGTGGATGGCTATGTATCGCTGAAGAGTTTCGACGAGGCAGCCCGTGCCGGCGAGATTGCCGACGTGCCCTATATGATTGGCTACACCCTGAACGATATGGGTAATATGTCACCTGGCATCGCCGAATTCTGTAAGGTGCGTCAAGAGAAGGGCGGCAAGGCTTGGGCCTACGAGTTTGCCCGTCCGTTGCCCGATGACGGTTCGCATCCTGAGGTGACCGCCCGTCTGAAAGGTGCTTTCCACTCAAGCGACCTGTGGTTCGTATTCAAGAGCCTCGAGCACTGCTGGCGTCCCTGGACCCAGGGCGACTGGGATCTCTCTGAGAAGATGCTGACCGCCTGGACCAACTTCGCCAAGTATAGTGATCCCAATGGTGAGGACGGCAAGGCCCTCGGTTGGGAACCCTGCACAGCAGAAAAGCCACAGTTCATGCTCTTCAAACTCGACGACAAGGATGCTGAGGCTTCCGAGATGGGCGAACCGATTATTCCTGAACCCGCACAATAAATAATAACATTTATGAAAAGACTATTTTTATTCTGTTTTCTGGCGTGTACGGCATGGGCTGTCAACGCACAGAACCCGTACCTCCCTCTCTGGGAGCATGTACCCGATGGTGAACCCCGTGTATTCGAGGATCCCGACAATCCTGGTAAGTTGCGTGCCTATATCATCGGCTCGCACGATGTGAACTACTCAGCCTACTGCGGCCCCGATATCCGTATGTGGTCGGCTCCCGTGGAGGATCTGAGCCAATGGCGCGACGAAGGTCCTATCTTCACGTGGTTCGTCGATGGACAGTGGGACACGATGTACGCCCCCGACCTCGTCGAAGTGAAGGACAAGGCTACAGGCAAGAAAACCTATTATCTCTATCCCCACAGTCGTGGCTGGCGTCGTACGCCGATGGTCTGTAAGGGCGACCGTCCTGATGGTCCCTTCACGCCCATCAACCTCACGGAGGATGGTCGCCAGTGCCTGCCCGGCTCGCTGATTGACTTCGACCCCTCTGTGTTCATCGAGAACATCACTGATAAGAAGGACAAGGACTACGATATCGGCTATCGTGCCTACGTGTTCTACGGTTTCCAGCATTCTACCGCTGTTGAACTTGACCAGAAGACCATGTATTCTAAGCGCGAGGGCACGGAGCCTATCGATCCGTTTATCCCCGCCAGCAGTGCCGACGGTCGTCTGTTGGACAAGGCTGGCAGCGAGTACAAGGCCCTCTATGAGGGACAGAACCCGCTCGACTTCAATTTCTTCGAGGCTTCCAGCATCCGTCAGGTAGGAAATAAGTACGTGATGGTATTCTCTGGCTACTCTGGCAAGGAGTACGGCTTGGGCAATACCAACTCCGCCCTGCGCTATGCTTTTGGCGACTCGCCCTTAGGTCCTTGGCGCTCTGGTGGCGTACTGGTTGACTCTCGTGGTGTCGTGCTGAGTGAGGATGGTGCCAAACTCATCACTACCAACTTTGGTCATAATACCCACGGTTCGTTGCAGGAGATCAACGGTCAGTGGTATGTCTTCTATCACCGTCCGCCTCGTGGCTTCGGCAATGCCCGTCAGTCGATGGTGGCTCCCGTGAAGATCACTTGGGACAAGAAACCTGTCGCCAAGGGCGGTGTGGTGAAGATTACCGGCTATGACCCCTATGCTAAGGATAATGTCTGGACGGCGAAGGCTGCCGACGGCAACGAATATACGGGTGCTGAGGTGACCAGCGAGGGCTTCCAGATCTTCGGTCTGCCCCCCTATGCATATTATAGCGCCGGTTATGCTTGCTTCGTCTATGGTCCCAATGCCAACAACTGGATGCAGGACAATCACGACGTATGGAACAACTCTATGGACCTCGCTGGCATCCAGAACGGCGGCATCGTCGGCTTCAAGTACTTCGGTTTCGGCGGTCTGGCTCAGGACACCAAGGGCTGCAAGGCATTCGAGGGCACGAAGCAAGGCGACGGCACCATACTCGGCCTTAATCTGACAGCCAGCGGCAAGGGAGCCTTCAAGATTCACGTTAAACTCGACGACCCCTGGAAGGGTCAAGAGATTGGCGTAGTTGACGTGCCCGCCGACGCTAAGCGTCAGGCTTCGATGTACTATGCAGCCGTTCCTGCAGTAGAAGGTCTCACCGGCAAGCACGCTATCTACCTCGTAGCCGAAGGTCCTGAAGTACAGCAACCCCAACAGCCTCAGGGCCGTCCGGGCTTTGGCGGCCGTGGCCCTCAGCAGCCGCAGCGTCCGCAGGGTTTGTTCGACCTCCACGGAGTCAACTTCTCCAAGGGCATTGGTGCTCCTGCTCCTATCGTGCCTCAGGTCACTATCACTGCCGACGGCAAGCCGCTGACGATTCCCACGACACCTGTCCGCTTCAACAACCAAAACGGCTACCCCGACCAGATCCGCTACCAACTCTATGGTCCGGTGGATGCTGGTTCGAAACTGAAGGCTACGGCCAACATTCCTGTTGGTGTGAAGTTCGACATCAGTCCTATCGTTGAAGGTCGTGCCACCATCAAGGCCACCTACAATGGCAAGACAAAATTATTCCTGATCAACTAAGAAAGGAATGGAAGGGAAGTTAAAGAGAAGTTAAAGGGAAGTTAAAGGGACAAATGTCTGCTATTACGATAGTAAGGTAATGTCCTTTTAACTTCCAAGAGCCGCAGGCTCGATAACTTCCTTTTAACTTCCTTATAACTTCTCTTTATATATTCTTTCCAATGCCTCCATCAGGCGACTGCGTGGACAGGCTATATTCAGGCGGATATAGCCTTCGCCACTTTGAGGGCCGTACATCGTGCCAGGATTCACCCAGACCTTGGCCTTTTCAAGAATCAGGTCGGCATACTGCTGCGAAGTCATACCCGTAGCGGAGATATCCACCCAAGGGAGATAGGTACCTTCGAGACGACAGACCTTCCATTCCGGCAGATGCTCAGAGGCAAAATCACAAAGCGCCTGATAGTTACCCCAGAGATACTGGTTGAGTTCGTCGATCCAGTCCTCACTCTCGTTGTAGGCCGCTTTCAGGGCGACGGGACCGAATGGATTCAGGTCGCACACCTCGTTGATGTTGATGGCCCGATCCAGCCGACGACGCCACTCGAGTTGCGAACAGATGATATTAGCCGTCTGCAAACCTGCGATATTAAACGATTTCGAAGGAGAATTCAGGATGACGCTGTTCTGTCGGCAGGCCTCACTGACAGCCGCAAAGGGCTGGAAGCGGTAACCAGGCATGACGAGTTCGCAATGGATCTCGTCGCTCACCACCTTCACGCCGTATTTCAGACAAATGGTGTTCATGCGCTCCAATTCCTCCTTCGTCCAGACGCGACCCGTTGGGTTGTGGGGGTTACAAAGCAGGAAGACGGTGGTCTTCTCATCAGCGCACTTTGCCTCAAAGTCATCCCAATCAACTTCGAAGTGACACTTTTCACTTTTCACTTCTTCACTTTTCACTTCTACAAGTACCGTTTCCAGTACTTCGCAGCCGTTGTTACGGACGGAAGAGAAGAAACAGTTATAGTCAGGCGAGAGGATGAGTACCTTTTCACCAGGCATCGTGAGCGCCTTGACGGCAACAGACATCGCTGGTACGACGCCCGTCGTATAGAGAATTTCTTCACGACGGATGGTCCAGTTGTGGCGACGCTGGAACCACGAGATCACAGCCTCGTAATAGTCTTCCTCCACGTAAGTATAGCCGAACACACCGTGCTCAGCCCTTTTACGGATGGCTTCCTGAATGGCAGGAGCCGCCTTGAAATCCATATCCGCCACCCAGAGGGGGATGACATCCTCAGACGGGCATTCGTCCCACTTGACGCAACCAGTCCCTCTTCGCTCTACCAGTTCATCGAAATCGTACTTCATTTCCTCACTTCTATTACACAATTATTCGGCTGACGGACATTCTCATCGATGGTGATGCTACCGATACTATCGGCTATGATATGTCCGCTCGTCGGATTCTTAATATTTTCAATATGTCCCTTGATATCCGCCTCGACGGTGGAATACTCAAACATACGGTCGCACATCGGGTCGATGGTGCAGTTCTCCAGCACCAGATTCTCCGTATAGCACAGCAATTGCTCCCCCGCCAGATGACAGTTCACCAGTCGTACGTTCTTCGAGTGCCAGGCCAGATACTCGCCGTCGAGCACGGAGTCATAGACCACCACGTTCTCACACTCCCAGAACGAGTCCTTCGTCAGGATGTTGGCGTGGTGCACCTCCACGTTCTTACAGTACTGGAACACATATTTCGAATCGCTCTCCAACCCATCCACGTAGATATTCTGCGAGAACATAAAGGGATAGGTGCCGCCGTGCAGTTTCACATTCTTAATCCTGATGCCATCCACCTTCCAAAAGGTCTCGTCGGCATCGGTAATCTCCACATTCTCCAATGTCAGGTTCTTCATCTCACGAAAGAACTTCGGCCCGTCGATACGTGAGTTGGTCATCACCAGATCGTTGGTGTACCAGATGGCCGAGCGCGAGTCCATAGCGAAGTAGCAATGGTCTATCTTGGCCCCATCGACGTGCCACCAAGGGTATTTGCCATAGAACTTACAGTCGTAAGCCTCCATGTTCTGACATTGTTTGATACCCGACTCGCCGTCGGTAATTGTTACATTTTCCAGTCGTAAGTCGTGCGTGGCGAACAACGGGCGCTCGCCGCCGAAAGTCTTGTCTTTAATCAGTTCCATTGTTTTTGTATATTATCGGGGACAAAGATACGAATAAAAAAAGAAAAAAATGCTGCCGCCCTTCAATATTTTGCAAGGCGGCAGCAAATTTTTTCACTTCTTCACTTTTCACTTCTTCACTTCTTGGGCATCATGACCACAGAAGCGTGGTTTCCAGCAGCAAGGAAGTCGGTGATGAACTTCTGAACCTTTGCAGGTGTCAGAGCCTTCACGGTATCAGCGTAACCAGTCTGGAGGTCAACACCCTCAGCGGTCCACTCTGTGAGCACATCCATCCAGTGGCTGTTCTCACGGTTGTCATCTTCAGCCTGCTTCAGCATGATCTCCTTCACGGGATCCAGATCGTCGGCAGCAATCTTCGTCTTGGCCTCGTTGATGTACTTCATCATCAGGTCCTCAGCGATCTTCTGCTTGTCAGGATTGGTCGGAGCCTGAGCGGTGATGAAATAAACCGGCTTCGGACCCATCGTACTGATCTGGCCGCTGCATCCTACGTTGTAGGCAGCACTCTCCTCCTCGCGGATGGTACGCAGATAGATGCGGGTGAGCACACGGGTGGCAGCATCGAGCAGCACCTTGTTCTCAAGCGTATAGGCGATATTCTCGTTCTTCCAGATCTGAGTGGTTGTAGCCTGAGGCGTCTCCATCTGCTTCTCGAAGCGGTTGTTCACCCTACCCTTGAAGAAGGTACGGACATCCTTGGTGGTGACGGCCTTGCCTGCAGGCAGAGAGGCGATATACTGCTCGATGAGCGGACGGATGGCCTGTTCGTCGAAGTTACCGATGATGGTATAAGTGAACTGACCGCCGTTCTGATAGAGTTGCTTCAGTATCTGGAGGGTACGCTCGTAGTCGAACTTGGCGATATCCTCAGCCTCGGGAACGCGATAGAGCGGATTGCCGCAGTTTCTGGTGCTCTCGAGTGAATCCTGATAAACCAACTGGGGGTTCAGGCTCTTGTTCTTCAGCACCGTCTGCATCTGGTTGATGAACGAAGCCATCGACTTCTCGTCCTTGTTGATGTTGGTCTGAGTGAGATAGAACAACTGGAAGAGTGTCTCGATATCCTTTGGTGTAGAGCGTCCGCCGATATACTGGCGATCCTCCTTGAGCGTCACGGCCACGCTGACCTGCTTGCCGGCGAGTGCCTTGTCGAGTTCCGACTTAGAGAAGTTGCCAAGACCACTATAGGCCTGTGCCGTCTCAGCGAGTTGGAGGTTCATCACATCAGCCTTGCCGAAGAGCGAGTAGCCACCCTTGGCCTCAGCCTGCATCCTCACCTCGTCGTCCTTGAAGTCAGTCTTCTTCAGGATCACCTTCGCACCGTTCGAGAGAGTCAGTTCCTTGTAGCCGAGCGTCTTGTTCTCCGTTTCCTTCATGATCTTTCCCTTGGCGGGGAGTTCGGTGATCAGCGGCTCTTCCTTCACATTATCCACCCAGGCGGTCAAGGTCTCTGCACGCACACCATCGACAGCCTTCTGCATGGCTTCGGTAGCCACGTAGGTCTTACCATCCTTCTCCTGTTCCATATTAAAGGCCACGAGGTTCTTGTCGTCGATGCTGATTACCTGCTGGGCATACTGGTTCACGATCTCAACGGGCAACTGCTGCGACAGGGCGCTCATCGTCTGATAGAGATCCTCGATCGAGGGGATGGGGTCGCTTTCGAGGAAGTTCTCAATATACTCGTCGGCATACTCCTCGTTCTTACGCTTGTCGCGATTGGTATAGACCTTCTCCAGAGCACTGATATAGTCAGCCTTGGCACGTGCATACTCCGTAGCGGTGAAGCCGAAGTCGTGGGCACGCTTTCCCTCACGGGCCACAGCCTGCAGGGTCTCGATGTCCTTACCCTCCTTGGCCACGCCGATCAGCATCAGGGCGTCCTTAGTACGGGCCAACTGCATGAAGTTGCCGTCCTGAGCCTGTGCCTGGATGTAGGGACAGTCAGGCTGCTGCATAATCTCCGAGAAACGGCTGTTCAGCATGGCGCAAACCATATCGTTCAGATAGTCCTGCACCAGATAGGCGGCCGTCTTCTTCATCTCTGTGGGGATGGGGTCGCGCTTCATCGAGAGCATGAGGATGGAGTACTGCTGCTCCTTGTCCTTCTCCGATACATAGATAGCCTTCTCATTGTCGGGCACGGGCTCGTCGATCACCTTTGCAGCGTCGGCAGGCACCACGATGTCGCCGAAGAGTTTCTTGATCATATTCTCGGTATAATCCACATCGATGTCACCCACGATGATGATACCCTGATTGTCAGGACGATACCATTTCTTATAATAGGCAACCAGTTCCTCGGGCTTGAAGTTATCCACGATCTCCATCTTACCGATAGGCATACGGTAGCCGTACTTCGAACCCTGGAACAGCGTCGGCAGGGCGCGCTCGATCATACGCTGACTGGGTGAGTTGCGCATACGGTACTCGTTGTGGATCACGTCGCGCTCCTTCTCAATCTCTGCCGGCTCAGCCGTGATACCGCTCGACCAGTCTCTCAGTACGAGCATACAAGAGTCGAGGGCACTCTGGCGCTCCGTAGAGACGTCAGCGATATAATACACCGTACGGTCGATCGAGGTGTAGGCATTCAGACTACGTCCGAACTGCACACCGATCGTCTGCAGATACTCCAGCATCTTTCCATTGGGGAAGTGCTCAGAGCCGTTAAAGGCCATGTGCTCGAGGAAGTGAGCCAATCCCTGCTGTGAGTCATCCTCCTGGATGGAACCCACGCGCTGGGCGATGTAGAAGTTGGCCTTCTTCTCGGGCGTGTTGTTGTGACGCAGATAATAGGTCAGTCCATTGTCGAGTTTACCGATACGGACATCCTTGTCAACGGGAATCTCCGGCATCTGCATCTGTTGCTGTGCCGATGCGAATCCTACTGTGAGCAGTGCGACTGCTACGAAAAGTTTTCTAAGTTTCATAATCTCATCAATTAGTTGTTATTTTACCTTTCGCCTGCAAAGGTACGGACTTTTTTTCTTACCCTTTGCATTTTGTATGTTATCTTTATGTTAAAAGTGAAGCCGCCAGACACGAGTGTTCGTTCATAGCGGCTTTATATAGAGAGAGTTTTGGGGAATCTTATTGGGCAGCGAGCAGATGGTCATCGAGGGGCTCCATCACCAGCATACTGCTTGTCAGATACATATTGTCCTGCGTCTCGTTCATCTTGTAGGTCTTCACCGTTGTCAGGCTGGGAGCCTTCGTGCGATAGAGTGTCACCTCCTGAGGCAGGTCGTACTGCTGCTTCTCCTCGTTCCAGTGGCTCACCTCCACGTTGTAGCCGTTCTTATAATACTTATAGGTGAGGCGGCTGTTCTTCACCCAGTCCTTCTTGGCCTCGTCCCAACTCAACATCTCCTTGCTGGTCAGACGGCCCTGCTCGTCGTACTCGTAGCAGTATTCCACCTTCTGTTCCATCTGATGGTTCTCGTTCTGGGCATAAACCTCGATCTTGTTCACTTTGCCATCCTCGATGTCGCCGTTGTACATATAGTTCACGTCGTTGCTGTTGATTGCATTGAAGTACATTGTCAGTACTGTTGCTACTGTGATAATTGATTCCATAACTCGTATTTTTTAAATTGTTCAACTTTATTTTTTTATTCTTTTTGTCCTTTAGACGCTGCAAAGATATGACAAACTACAAAAACTTTAAGTTATTTGTATGTTATCTTTAGGTTAAATCTTCCAGAGCCCCATTTTTACGCAAAAGTTTGTTAAATATCAGACCCTTACATGCAGTCTTTTCGTACCTTATTACACTATATAAGAAAAAAGATTTAAATTTGCAACTATAAAGAATTAATGAATATGAAAAGACAAAGTATTCTATGGATGCTGACGCTTTTGCTGTCAGGAGTAACAACATTAACGGGATGTTCATCCAACGACGAGAATCTGTCGGAGCAGGATCCTAACCAGTATGAATATCTAGGGCTGACAAGGAAAAAAGGATCGAGTGACAACAATGGTATTGTCGTCAAGTTGTTCGAAAGGGATGGTCTGAAACTGCAGGTTGTGGATATCACCAACCAGTTTGAGTCTGCTACGTATGAGAACAAAAAGATTCCCGTCAAACATGTCTCTGTAGAACAGTTGCCCCAAGCCATTCAGGAGAAGGCCATCTATGAAGGTGCGGCCCTTTCTACCCGGATATGCCAGATAGAGTACGAGGGTGAATACTACTACGACATCTACATGATTGCTTCAAGCACAATCACAAACATTTTCGATAGCAAGGGCGAACGGCACTCTTTCCATAGCGCTGAGGAATACGAGGCGTTTATGAACAATGCCACGAACATCTGCTGCATCCTCGTCCTCGTCTCAGAAACCGTGAAGAACGCCGAAGGAGCACCCAACTACCTCGTGGGCTATTGGCAGAACGACTGGCAGCACCTGATGCACGATGAAAACCAGCAAGCCACCGTCGCTCTCTATCCTAACCTGCCTTTCAGTATCACTGAGGTGATGGCCTTCAACGACGACGGCACAGGTTATCTGCGTACCGTCAAAGCCTACAAGGACGGCACCAACGAGGTGGCCCTCGATCCCTTCCGTTATGTGCTGACTGACTATCACGGCGGTGAGCAATATGGTTATCACGGCTACTATTATAAATGTTACTTCGCTGCAGGCGATGCCATCGAGTATCTGGTCCGTTCCTATGACAACATGCAAACACTAAACAGAACGATGAGCATAGTCAGTTACCCCTGGTTCAAACAGAAGGGAGACGCGTTCGAATCACTCAGCGTCAATGTGGGCCAGAAATACGGTAACCCAGGAAATGACAAGAACAGCCCGATAGTCGGAAGGTGGACGGGATACTACAAAAATGATGCGATTCCTGCCACAGGTAAACTCACATGGGTATTCCGATCGGACAACACGGGCTATAGACTCATAAACGGGCAATTCGACGTTCCCTTTGCCTATACCATCGCCTATCAAGGTTCTGAGGCAGAACTGACCATCTACAAATATAATACAGCATTCCTTGTTGATGAAGGATTCTCCAAAGGAGGTTCTGACATGAACTTCGACCCCACCATCCTGCCTCAGGGAGTGACCATCAAGGCCAAGATCAACGGCAACACCCTCGAAATGGAGGGATGGGACACCTATCAACGGGAAGACTGATATTAAGCGAAAAGTATCTGAACAGACCTGGATGGAAACCCATGAGTTGATCAGCAGATGCAAGGCCGGAGAACGAGAGGCCTTGCATCTGTTCTACGAACAATACCGCCCCCGACTACTTAGCATCTGCAGACAATACACGAAGGGTGACGATGTGGCAGAAGACCTACTGCACGATGCTTTCGTGGTAATCATGACCTCAATCGGCCAACTTAAGGATGCTGACAAATTGGAGTCGTGGATGACTTCTATCGTCCGAAATGTGGGGTTCCATTATCGCGAACATCAGAATAAAGAACAAGAAGTTCTCCAACAGATAGCAAAAGAATCACAGGGACAGGTCCATGATTCGCTAACCCCCGACTACGACCAACTGCTGTCACTCGTCTCTCAACTGCCCCAGGGTTATCAGCAGGTATTCAGACTCTCCGTTTTCGAAGGGTTGTCGCATCAGGAGATCAGCCAAATGCTTGGTATTGCCCCTCATTCCTCATCGTCACAACTCTTCCACGCCAAACGGATGCTTCAGACACTTATCAAGCAGTCGTGGGTACTTATCCTGCTACTCATAGCTATCCCATCAGCTATCTGGAAACTATTGCGCAAGCCAGAGCAAGAAGTCAAACCGACGGCAGAAGCACCAAAGCCACAGAAGCATCAGCCTGAGCCCGTCATTGAGACTCCACACGATGAAATCGTCTATGCCTCCGTCGACAAGCGACCCGCTCATCATCCTATCCGCTATCAGACAGAGGCTGTCATCCAGTCTGACTCTATACCTAATTATATAATAGAGGAGAAAGCCGACACCCTGACCAAGGTGGCACAAGCCCCAAAGGGGAAAGAGCCAACACCAGATACGCTCATCTATCAACAGACTCCCTTGCCCTCGCTTGATGACACACATCTTATAGCAACCACTAAACCCAAGAAACCATCATGGGATATCCGTCTGGCATACAACGGACAGACAGGACGATCAAATACCGATATCTCACCAACAGCAATCTATACCTATAGTTTTGCTCCTGCTTCTAACTCATTCGTTCCGTCAGACTACTCCATCAGCAACTGGATAGACTACTCCTGGTCGCTGAACAATGCCATCCCCTCAGATGAGGTAACAGCAGAAACCCGTTCACTGAAAGCAATTGCTGCACAAAATGCTTCAATCAATCATGGTGAGATGGTTGCACAGCACACACATTACCTTCCCCTCACCATACAAATGACCCTGAGCCGCCGTTTCACTCCCCATCTCTCAATCGAAACGGGTCTTAGTTATACCCAGATGAAATCGAAAAGTATAACAGGAAGTCCGACAGCACATATTCAGGAAATTCAGCGACTCCGCTATCTCGGCATTCCATTCAAACTTGGTTGGCAATGGTACAATAAGAAACATTTCAGCCTCTACTCGTCAGGTGGCGCCATGCTGGAGTTACCCATCCACAGCACTCTCAACGTAGATCACTTCAACAACGGCCTCAATACCTATAGTCAGGAGTCATCTCTCAGTATTCCCGTCCAGTGGTCAGCCTCATTCGGCTTTGGCATCCAATACGACTTTACGCCTCACTTTGGATTCTATATCGAGCCGAGCCTGCAATACTTCTTCGATGATGGCAGCGACCTGAAGACCTATCGCACAGAGCATCCACTTCAGGTCACCCTGCCCCTCGGCATCCGTTTCCATTGGTAAACTTTGCAAATCCTCTAGTTTTTTCCATTGCAAACTTTGAAATGTATATTGCAAAGTCTGGGATTTACGTTGCAAAGTTTGCAATAGAAAATTCTCTGCTTTTGAAAAAAATGAAAGAACCCCCAAAAATGGGGGCTCTTCGCACATATATTATAATAAGGTGGAAACGCTGATGGCCTATTTGCCGCTGCCGATGACTTTCGAGATGTCCATGATCATGCCGCCGTTGCCGCTCATGATCTGAGGCATCTTGCCGTCCCACTTCTCAATCATATCCTCCTGCACGATCATCGGCGAGAGCGAGGCAGCAATCGTGCGGTTGTAGTAAGCCTCTGCATCGGCCTTGATCTTCATGGCCTTCGCATTACCCTCGGCCTTGGCGACGGCAATCTTGGCGTTGGCCTCAGCCTCCTTCACCTCGTTCTCAGCCTTCAGGGCACTCTGGATGGCCGTGTTCTTGGCATCGATCATCGAGAGCAGCGACGAGGGCGGCGTGATCTTCGAGGTAAACTCCTCCACGAGGAATCCCTCAGCCATCAGCGACTTCTCCAGACGGGCACGGACGTCGCGCTCGAAGTTGGCACGGTTCGACATCAGCGAGTCCGACGTGTATTGGTTGGCGCACGTACGGTAGGCCTCGTAGATACACGTGCGGATATAACCCTCCTCCAGTTCCTTCACGCCCACGCGATATTTAGTAAATATGTCGCAGGCCTTGTCAGGATTGATGCGATAGGCGATGGTCGGGTCCATCTCGAAGAGCGAGGCATCCTTGGCGTTCACGGAGAACGTCTCGTACTGCTTACGCTGTGTGAACGTAGGATAAGTAAACACGTTGGTCGTGATGGGATTGTAAAAGACCCAACCCTTGCACGTGCCTTCCACACCGCCGTAGTCCTGCTCGTTGAGCGACCACTTGTGGAAACGGATACCCACTTCACCAGAGTCAACCACCGTGCAGCAGGTAGCAAAAAGGATCAAAATCAGGGCTATGCCTCCTCCGACATAAGCCAGAATACGATAATACTGTTTCATCATAACTCTAAAATCTAAAAATTAGTACCTTAATCCAGCGACAAAGGTACGAATAATCTCCGAATCCATCCGCATTTTATACGTTATCTTTAGGTTAAATCTTACAAAGTGTTATTATAATTATAGTGAGGTGCCTGCTAAAAGGTTGGGAGCGGCAGGCTAAAAGGTAGTAAGGCGTAGGGGCAGGTTAAAATACTGTCGGCGTTTGTTAAAATCACGACGTTATTTAATAAAATTGCGTCGGTATTTGATAAAACTTCGACGTTATTATCATTTTCTCAGATGTTTTGATTATCTTTGCAGCAGAATCAATATATTATAATTATGTACGCGAAATATATCAAGCAAGAGATTTCTGACTTGAATGGTACAGGACGGACACAAGCCTACTACAAAATGGAACTCACGCCGATGAACTCGCAGGAGTTTGTGAGTCTGTGTGCCCGCGAAGGCAGAATGGAAGAGAGTCAAATACTGGGTGTCCTATCGTTGGTAAGTAAAAAACTGGGACTGTGCATGGCAGAGGGCCATTCTGTGAAGATCGACGGCATTGGCACCTTTCATGCAACACTCGGCGTGAGGGACGACGTGTTGCAAGATGCCTTTGAAGAGGGAGAGGCAAGCCATAATGCGAAAAGCATCATGGTGAAGGGTGTATCGTACAGAGCAGACCCTGAACTCGTCAGAAACACAAGCAGAAAATGTGTGTTGGAGAAAGGTGGCGTCAGCAGAATTCGTAAGTCTAAGTTCACGCTTGAACAGCGTATCCAAAAAGCTCATGATTTCCTGGAGAAGAATATGTTCATGAGAGTGCCCGACTATGTACGGCTGACGGGGCTCTCACGTTCATCTGCGACCACAGAACTACGGAAACTGGCACTTAATCCCTCGTCTGGTATCACGAGCAGGGGAACTAGAAGCCAGAAATACTACGTGCTGAGGAAATAAAAGACCGCAGGTTTATCTGCTATTTTTTGGTTGTCTCGGAAATTATGCTTACCTTTGCCCCTCGTAAAGAGAACACAACAGAAACGACTAAGAAAGATGACGCTAAAAGAATTCCTATCGCAGAACGACCGCTTTGCGGCGAATAGCGGATGCGTACTGAAAGAGATACGTGAGGGGTATGCCCGTGCGGAAATGCTGGTGACCCCAGAGCACCTGAATGCAGGCGGGGTGTGTCAGGGCGGTGCCTACTTCACGCTGGCCGACATTGCACTGGCTGCCGTGATGAACAGTCACGCTGGACTGACCTTCGGCATAGAGAACAACATCATGTTCCTGCACAGCGCCAAGGCCGGCGACACGCTGATAGCGGAGGCAACGGAGGTGTATAACCACCACAAGATACCATACGTGGATGTGCGCATCACCAACCAGAAGGGCGAACTCTGCTGCGTGGTGACGGGACTGGCCTATCGCAAGGAGGCCCAGTTGCCCATCGACGGACTGATGTAAGAAGTGAAAAGTGAAAAGTAAATGGTGAAACTTTGTTAAAGTTTCGTCTTCCCATGCAAGGTTTTGATACCTTGGGGGTTTATATAGATAGAACACCGATGTAAAGGTGAAAAAGTGAAAAAGTAAAAAGGTGAAGAAATATTTGTTGGTATTGGCCTGGATGATGGCTATCGCACAGAATGTCGGGGCGCAGGATTATTTTACCTCTGCCTCTGACTTCGCCCGCCTGTACGTGGGTGCGATTGAACCACAGTACCAACTATGGCTGTGGCACGACATTCCCTATTATAAAGGCAATACAAATATGTATCAGGGCCGCGTCAGTTATCATGGCGTGGTCTATGAGAAGGTACAACTCCGCTATGACCAACTGAAACAGAGGGTTGCAGTCATTTCTCCCGTAGGAGGCCTTTGTTGTCTGCCTGACCAGGAATATATCGACTGGTTTGAGATGGACGGCCACAGATATGTGCACGATCTGGAGGACAGCACACGCTATGCAGCCATCCTTTGTGACGGCAGCACGAACGGCATGCGGCTTTATCATAGTGTGTGGAAGGTCTATACGGGCGAAAAGATATTTTTTGGAGAAAAGAATACACTCAAGTCGCTCGGTACCAACGAGCAATACACACTCATTACGCCCGACGGAAAGATGCATCACGTGAAGCGTCTGTCGGATATCATCGAGATATTCCCTGACCAGAAGAAGGAGATCAAGCAGTTTGCAAAACAGAACCGGCTTTCCTTCTCAAAGGACGAGCGGGAGTATAGTCTTGTCATGGTGGTTAAGAGTCTCCCAGGGACACCGATAGAAAAAGAGGTAATCGCGAAGCGCTTGCTACCAAAAGGGACGCAAGAAAGTGGAAAGAGAAGGGAGGAAAGCATTTCCTCCGACTCTCTTATTACAGGTATTCCTGTGCTCGACAATGACTCTGTTGCGATGGCAGCGGGCTCGGCAAATACAAGGACTTACGTGGTGCCTGGCGTGAAGAAAGCAAGGGCAAGCATCTCCGACGATCAGGAACTGGCCGAGATCGTCGTTGTAGCAGGTCGGCAGTCGGCCGTGAAAAACCCGATGATGGGTTCAGAGAAGTTCAAGCCCCAATTGCTGAAGAACATCCCGTCGGCCTTCGGCGAGTCGGACATCATGAAGGTGGTGCTCACGCTGCCAGGTGTCACGACGGTCGGAGAGGCTTCGAGCGGCTATAATGTGCGAGGCGGCGCCACTGACCAGAACCTGATACTCTTCAATGGAGGCACGGTGTATAATCCGTCGCATCTGTTCGGACTGTTCACATCGTTTAATTCTGATGCCGTTGAGGATGTGGAACTGTTTAAGTCGAGTATTCCTGCAGAATATGGAGGCAGGATAAGCAGTGTGCTGAAAGTGAACTCGAAGGAGGCGAACATGCAGAAACTGACGGGTTCGGCAAGTATCGGCGCACTTACCAGTAAGGTGAATCTGGAGATTCCCATCGTCAAGGACCATGTGTCGCTGATGCTGAACGGCCGCACGACCTATAGCGACTGGATGCTCAAGCAGTTGCCGGAGGATAGCGGCTATAAGAACGGCTCAGCCAACTTTTTCGACCTCGGTGGCGTGCTGACCTGGAAACTCAACAATATCCACCGTCTCAAGGTGTACGGGTATTGGAGTAAGGACAAGTTCTCGTTCAGTTCGGAGGACAGTTACGGCTATCAGAACCGTAACTTCTCTGCCGAGTGGCGCTCTATCCTGAATGAAAACATGACGGCAACCATCTCTGCCGGACTCGACCACTACGACTATTTCAACGACGACAGGAACATCCCCACGATGGCTGCCCGACTGAGTTTCGGCATCGACCAACTATGGGGTAAGTTGCATCTCCGCCAGCGCCTGACTGACAAGCAGACACTCTCATACGGTCTCTCCGTGCAACATTACAATGTGCAGGCGGGTAAGTATGAGCCACTGGGTGAGGAATCACGCATCAGTTCGGACCAGTTACAGCGGGAAAAGGCTTTGGAGAGCGCTGCCTATATCGACTACGAGCACGCGCTGACGGAAAAGTTATCGGTTTCTGCCGGCTTGCGCTATTCCATGTTTAATGCACTTGGCCCCCGTGACGTGAATTACTATTACGACGGTGAACTTCCGACAGAGGAGACATTGCGTGAGACCTGTCATGAGACCGGTATCATCAAGACCTGGCATGCACCAGAGTTCCGGCTGTCCGCCCGCTATGCCCTTCAGGAAAACCTTTCCCTGAAGGCTGGCTTCAACACCATGCACCAGTATATCCACAAAGTGTCGAACACCTCTATTATGTCGCCCACTGATATCTGGAAACTGTCAGACTATAACATCAAGCCCCAGAACGGCTGGCAAGTGGCTGGGGGCGTCTATTATGAGACAACCCGTAAGAAATACGAGTTCTCGGCTGAGGTCTATTACAAGCACATCGGCGACTATCTCAACTATCGCAGCTCCGCTGTCCTGCTGATGAACCCCCACTTGGAGACCGATGTCGTCTCAACCGACGGAAAGGCATACGGTGTGGAACTGCAGGCGAAGAAGCCCTTAGGCCGGTTGAACGGATGGATCAGTTATACCTTCTCACGCTCCCTGCTCCGTCAGGACGACAAGCGGGTGGCGATGCCCCTGAACAATGGCGACTGGTATCCTTCCGAATACGACAGGCCCCACGAGGTGAAGGCCGTGCTCAACTTCAAGTTTACGGAGAGATACAGTCTTTCGAGCAACTTCGACTATGCCACCGGTCGTCCGACGACGGTACCGGCCGGCAAATATTACAATACGTATAATCAGCGCTACATGCCCTACTATACCGACCGCAACTCATATCGCATTCCCGACTATATGCGTCTGGACCTTGCGTTTAACATAGAGCCGACCCACAAACTGACCAGTTTCCTCCACACGTCGTTCTCTATCGGCGTGTATAATGCCCTCGCACGCAAAAATGCCTATAACATCTACTACGTCAACGAAGGGGATGAAATAAAGGGGTATAAGTTGTCCGTATTCGGCACAGCCATTCCATATGTCTCACTTAACATACGCTTCAATTAAAAGTGAAAAGGTGAAAAGTAAGAAAGATATGATAAAGATAAGATTTGGCAGTTCAATGGTGTTGGGTATGAAGGTTTTACCTTTTTACCTTCTTACCTTTTTACTTTTGATGCTGTCGGGCTGTATCGAGGAATTCGAAGCGGACATTCCTGACGACGATTCCGACCTGCTCGTTGTGGAAGGTACGATCTGTTCTGAGAGACTGAATAAGTTCTATCTGTCGCGTACGCAGCCCATCCATTCCGACTATATACCAAGAATAATCATGTCCGCAGAAGTTTCTGTACGCGGAAGCGACGGCTCTGAATATAAGACGCAGGCCGCCGGCGGCTATTACACCTGCCAACTTGGCGCCCTCAATCCTGACGTAGCGTATTATCTGCACATCGAGTTCGACGGTGAGGTGTATGAATCGGAACCACAAAAACCCCTGCGTACGGAGAAGATTGCGAGAATAAGAGGCGTGCAGAACTCGCCGGAAAGTAATATCGACGTGTTGGTGACGCCAGCCGAGCCCTTCGACCCTGACAGGGCGAACTACTACTCGTGGACATACGATGAAACTTGGGAAGTATATCCCGACTGCACCACCGAAGTCTATTTCGACACAGAGGTCAAGAAACCCATCTTCTGGATGTCCAACCCATTCCCCCGTCACGGATGGATCGACGGTGTCAGTTCGGCGATCATGGTGGGCGGAAGCACAAACTACGAGGGTCAGCACATCAAGGACCTCAAGATGTACGACATCAGCCAGAGCGATGAGCGCATCTTCCACCGATACAGCGGTCTGGTACACCAGCGGGCCATCTCGAAGGCAGAGTACGAGTATGAACTTGCAAGGCGACAGGCCAGTTCGGAGATGGGCGGCCTATTCACCCCCCAGCCGTCGTCACTGCCCACCAACGTCCGTTGTCTCACGTCAGACAAGCGTGCTATCGGATTTGTGGGATGTTCGTTGAACTCGAGTGACTACAGGTTCTTCCTCAACGCCTCGGATTTCACCGTCAGCCATCACCGTACCGACCCCCGCCTATGGCTTGAAGACTGCAACGAGGACGATTGCTGCCAGATGGTCTATGAGGGCTGGTTCCTGTGCGTATGGGAGGACAGCAGAATGTCGCCAGGCGGTACGTTGCGGACGGGATGGGCGAGCGTCTATCAACTCGATGTCAGATACAAAGGCGCATATATCGAACGACCTGATTTCTGGTCATTGGAAGAAAACGTAAGCTATTAAGAAGTGAAAAGTGAAGAGTGAAAAGTGAAGAGTGAAGTAAAATGAGAAACGATATATATGACAAGGTATGTGGTTGGGTGAAATGGTTTTTACCTTTTTACCTTCTTACCTTCTTACCTTTAACATCGCATGCGGCTAGCGTGGAGACTGACCGTCCCTGGTATCTTGCCGGCGAGGCGATGAAGGTGAGCGTGACTGCCGACAATGCCCTGATTGCTTACGCCGAACTATGCGACGCCCATCGTCTGGCGTCTGGCGTCGTGATCAGTCTCGACGGGAATAAGGGCACAGGCACCATCGAACTGCCTTCCGACCTCCATAGCGGCTACTATGTGCTGTCGGCCTATACCCGCCATAGCGTCAGTGTCACCAACCAACTCGTCGCCATCGTCAATCCCCTCCGTAAGAGCGCGGACGACGATATCGAATGGGTAGCGGGCGACGATTGTGAGGCGGCAAGCGTCGGCACGGCCGATCTGGTCAGCCTCAAGGACGACGATGTGCGCGAGGTCGAAGGACATATCATCAAGGCCCGAGTTCAGAACGTCTATGACGGCCATACTTTCAGCGCCAGTCAGATTCGTCCTTCCATCAGTATCGTAGGGAAACAGATACACTACTTCGACGGGCGGATGGTCAACGACACCCTGGCCGTCTTCTACACCTACGGCATTCATGGCAAACAACCGTTAGTGCTCTCTGCCGCCACCTCCACCGGCGCGAGTCTGCCGATAGAGATGATCAGTCCGTTTGCCACCCTGCTCCCGAGGCAACTCCCCCACCTCGTGTTCCATTACAACCGCAGCGAAGTAGAGCAGCGCTCTATCGACATGCAGCGACATCAGAAGGCCATTGCGCCAGCCAAGCACGAATTGCAACTGGGCGAGGTTAATGATGCCAATGCCGAAGACGGGGTACCCCTGGACTACGACAACACCATCTATGGCACGTCGCCCGATCTCACCTATAATCTCGACGAATACCGCCAGTTCCTCACCATCAGGGAGGTGCTGCTCGAATATGTGCACTGCGTAAGACACAGAAAGATCAACGGCGTACCCCAGTTGTTCGTGCGTAAAGAGGATGCCTACTACGATAGTTCTTGGTCGGCTATGGTACTCATCGACGGTATGCCGGTCATCGACATAGAGCGACTGCTCGCCTACGATGCCCGCCGTATTCACTATATCAACATCTACGGCGGCCAATACACTTTCGGCAACGGGGTCTATAATGGCATCCTGTCGTTTATCACGCGCTCCGGTCGGCTCACCAACTATCCCACCGAGCCCAACGTGCAGTATCTGGTGTATGAATTCCCCGAATGAGATTGAAATTCTCAAATAAATTTGGTATTTCGCCCTTTTTGTACTACCTTTGTGGGCGATTATGCATACAAGCAAATATAAATATGTGTCGATCGTGAGTGCCGTAGCGGTGCTGTTGCTGCTAGGACTCTATATGTGGATGACCTACCGTTCGGCGACGAAGGACATCACCGAGCGGGCATATAGCCAACTGAACGAAGCCCTGAGCCACACGAACCGTTCGGAGGTATCGCTCGACACGGTGGCACTCTACGTCGATTCACTGTTGAGCACGGCCCGTAGTAATCGCGATGTGACGGTTCAGGAAATAGATGCCGAAGGACAGGTGCTGCGCCAGAACAATGACCGCAGTTCATCGTGGTCGCTTTTGACGAAGCCCGTCAGCATCCGTCGCGACGGTTCGAGAGCCATCCGCCTCGCCCTCAACAACCCCTACCCCGAACTGGGCCGACGCCTCAGTCCGCTCTTCCTCATCAGCGCCATCATTCTCGGCTTTTTCGCCATCATCATCATCCAACTGCTGCGCTTCATCACCGAACAGGAACAGATGGCGGAACTGCGCAATGACTTCTCGTATGCGATGGTTCACGACATGAAGTCGCCCCTGTCGAGCATCATCATGGGCGCCCACTTCCTACACAGCGGCAAGGTCGATGACAAGCCCCAGATCAAGGAGAAATACTACAGCATCATCGAGGAAGAGGCAGAGCATCTGTTGGCCCTCGTCAACAAACTGCTGACCATCTCGAAGTTGGAGAACAAGAAACTGATCCTGAACAAGTGGGACATCCATATCGAGCCCATCATCAACGACCTCGTGGAGAAGGCCAAGGCGAAGGCGACGAAACCCATCGAGATCACCACCCATCTGGAGGTGAAAAACGTACTCGCCGACGAACAGTATATGACGGAGGCCATCGCCAACCTCATCGACAATGCCATCAAGTACTCAAAGGACGAAATCAAAATAGAGATCAAGACCTTCGATACCGATAAGAACGTGCTGCTGAAGGTACGCGACAACGGTATCGGCATGACGAAGGAAGAGCAGCAGGTGATCTTCGACAAGTTCGGTCGTGCCGCCATCCACGAGAAGAACCGCAAGGGCGGCGTCTCAGGCTTCGGACTCGGACTGAACTACGTGGATCAGGTGATGCAAGCCCACGGCGGCAAGGTCACCGTCAGCAGCGAAAAGGACAAATATTCAGAATTCACCCTTTATATCCCCAAAAGCGTATGATCAAGTTATTGTTAGTAGAAGACGACGAATCCCTCGCCTATATCGAGAAGACTGGCCTCGAAGACATCATCGGCGGCTACGAAGTGACGACAGCCAGCAACGGCAAGGAAGGCGTGAAGGCGTGGGAGGCCACCCACCCCGACGTCATCATCTCCGATATCGACATGCCTGTGATGAACGGCTTCGAGATGGTGGAACGCATCCGTGAGACCGACGGCAACGTCATCATCATCTTCACCTCCGCCCTCACCTCACCCAACGACGTGAAGGCAGGCTACCGTCTGGGCATCAACAACTATGTGAAGAAGCCCTTTGTGCCCGAAGAACTCGACGCCCATATCCAGGCGCTGATGAAGATGCGTGGCGGTGCAAAGACGCAGAAGGAGACCAGTCACTACAAACTGGGCAAGTTCACCCTCGACGCAGAGCATGCCACCCTGCGTAACGATGATACTGGCACCTCGCAGACCATCACCCAGCGCGAGGCACAGATACTGGCGATACTCGCAGACAACAAAAACAACGTGGTGCGCCGTGAGGCCATCCTCAGCCGCTTCTGGAACACAGAGGACGACTATTTCGCCTCACGAAGTCTCGATGTGTTTGTGAATAAACTCAGGAAACTGCTTGCCGACGAGCCTTGCATCAACCTGAAAACCGTCAGGGGTATCGGCCTGCAATTAATAGTAAATAGTTAGTCGATGGGCTTGTAGGGTTCCATTGTCTTGATGGCGAAGTAGGTGCCTGGCACAATCATGACAGCGGCAATGAGCAGGCACCACCAAGGAAGGGAGATACCCATCAGACAAACCATCACTATCCAGAAAACCCAATCGCAGACAATCACGGGGATGACGCTACGGCTATACTCATAGGCCCAGCCTTCTATCGTGGCCAGCATCATGGTCGGTATCATCAGGAAAGGACTGCTGAATATGGCAGTAAACAAGGCCAGGACGGCTCCAAAGACGGGAATGACGATTTCCGGACGATGCTTCCACTCCAGTATCTCACGCAGCATGCCACCAAAAAGAATCAAGTCGCCGGTAGCCTCTATCAACGTAAGATACGACAACGAAACCAGCGGATGCTCCTTAATCCAGCCATAGGAACTGCGCACTGCCTCGTCGGAATCCGTCAGGGGATTATACATCATGCCATAGACTATTGCAAGTCCCGCTGCGGCTAAAGCCAGCCAAAGCGCCACCCGCCAGTGCATCTCCCCAGGAATGCGTCCGACGGTGTATGAAGCATAGCGGAGACGGAGAAAGACAATGTTGAGTATCACACAAGCCACGAGCACCAGTATCATACCGCTGGAGAGTATCATTGTCTTCGAATCGGTCTGGCCGTTAGGAGCCACACCGTTGACGCCATCGTTAAAGCCCTCAATGAAGCCTGCGGAGAAACTTATCACAGCCCCACCTACGAACGCAACACCAAGCGAAATGCCCAATGCCAAAAGGAGATACATCAGTGCTTTCTTCATCTTTCCTTTCTCTTTTCGGGTGCAAAGATACGGATAAAAAATGAATGTTACTGCAAAAAGTATGTTATCTTTAGGTTAAATGAATAAATCTTCGTAACTTTGCACCCAAATTAAGAATAGAAAATGAAGAAACTATATATAGAGACCTACGGTTGTCAGATGAATGTGGCGGACTCGGAAGTGGTGGCATCTGTGATGCAGATGGCAGGCTACGAGACCACCGACAGTCTGGACGAGGCGGATGCTGTCTTTCTGAACACCTGTAGTGTGAGGGATAATGCAGAGCAGAAGATCTATCACCGCCTGGAGGCACTTGCCGCCCTTCGCCGCAAACGCCCACTCATTATCGGCGTATTAGGCTGTATGGCGGAGCGGGCACAACAGGATCTGTTGGAGAACCATCATGCCGACCTCGTGGCAGGACCTGATGCCTACCTCTCTTTGCCCGATTTGATTGCGCAGGCCGAAACGGGGCATAAGGCGATGAATATCGAACTCTCCACGACGGAAACCTACAAGGACGTGGTGCCTCAGCGCATCGGCTTGGGTCATAAGATAGGCGGCTTCGTGAGTATCATGCGAGGCTGCAACAATTTCTGTCACTACTGCATCGTGCCCTATACCAGAGGACGCGAACGGAGTCGCGACGTGGAGAGCATTCTCCGTGAGGTGCGCGACCTCAGAGACAGAGGATTCAAGGAGGTGACGCTGCTGGGGCAGAACGTAAACTCTTTCGCCTGCGGCGAAACGAGTTTTCCAATGTTGTTAAGACGTGTAGCTGAAGAAGTGCCTGAGATGCGGGTAAGATTTACCACATCGCATCCGAAAGATATGAGCGACGAGACGCTGAAGGTGATTGCCGAGATGCCGAACGTCTGCAAGCATATTCACCTGCCCGTACAGAGCGGCAGCGACAGGATCCTGAAACTAATGAACCGCAAATACACCCGTGAGTGGTATCTGGACCGTGTGGCCGCCATCCGTCGGATCATCCCTGACTGCGGACTCTCTACCGATATCTTCGTGGGCTACCACTCGGAGACGGAAGAAGACCACCAACTCTCCTTGAGTCTGATGCGCGAAGCGGGTTACGACTCCGCCTTTATGTTCAAGTACTCGGAGCGTCCAGGCACATACGCCTCGAAGCATCTGCCTGACGACGTGCCTGAGGAAGAAAAGATCCGCAGACTGAACGAACTCATCGCCTTGCAGACGGACATCTCTGCCCAGCAGAACAAGAAGGACGAGGGCAAGGAGTTCGATGTACTCGTAGAAGGATTCTCGAAGCGTTCAAGAGAGCAACTCTGCGGACGGACGGAACAAAACAAGATGGTGGTGTTCGACAAGGCCGGCCATCATATCGGTGAAACCGTACGCGTTAGAATTACGGGATCCACCAGTGCAACATTATTGGGAGAAGCAATATGAAAGAGTTTTTGAACGTACTCAGGCGGTTTGTGCCACCGTATAAGAAATATCTCGTGGCATCAGTGTTCTTCAATATCCTCTCTGTGATATTGAACATCTTCTCCTTTGCCGCCCTCATCCCCATCCTGCAGATTATCTTCAAGACAGGCGACGGGGATGCAGCCACCCAACTGATGGACTGGGACTGGGGCAACATGCAGGATGTGCTGATGAACAACATGAACTACTACGTGAACGGGATGATTGCCGACTGGGGTCCGACAACAACGCTACTCGTCATCGGAATCTTCCTTGCGGTTACAACTTTCCTCAAGACTGGAGCCTATTTCCTCTCCTCAGCCACCATCGTACCCATCCGTACGGGTGTGGTGCGCGACATCCGCAATCAACTCTATCAAAAGATCACTTCCCTACCCCTTGGTTTCTTTTCTGAGGAACGCAAAGGTGACATCATTGCACGCATGAGTGGCGATGTGCAGGAAATCGAGAACTCCATCATGTCAAGTTTGGAGATGATCTTCAAGAATCCAATTCTGATTATCGGTTACTTTGCAATCCTATTGTTCATCTCGTGGCAACTGACACTGTTTACGCTGATCATCGTCCCCCTTATGGGCTGGTTCATGGGCTGGGTTGGTCGTAAACTGAAGGCGCAATCAATTAAGGCACAGAGTCTCTGGAGCGACACGATGAGTCAGGTGGAGGAAACTCTCGGCGGACTGCGTATTATCAAGGCATTCAATGCCGAAGAGAAGATGAACAAGCGTTTCGATAACATCAACTCCTCCTACCGCAATGACATCATGCGGGTAAACATCCGTCAGTCGTCTGCCCATCCCATGAGTGAGTTCTTGGGTACGGTGATGATAGTCATCGTGCTGTGGTTCGGCGGCGTGCTGGTATTGAAGACCCAGACCCTCTCAGGTCCTATCTTCATCTACTACATGGTGATGCTCTACTCCATCATCAACCCGCTGAAGGACTTTTCCAAGGCCGGCTACAACATTCCGAAAGGACTGGCCTCAATGGAGCGTGTCGATAAGATCCTGATGGCAGAGAACACCATCAAGGAACCAGCGCATCCCAAGCGACTGCCAAGTTTCGAGCACCAGATAGAATTCAGGAATGTGTCGTTCCGCTACGGTGAGCAATGGGTGTTGAAGGATGTCAACCTCACGATTCCCAAAGGTAAGACCATCGCCCTCGTGGGACAGAGTGGTAGCGGCAAATCGACGCTTGTCGATCTGATTCCCCGTTATTACGACGTGCAGGAAGGCGAGGTACTCATCGACGGTATCAACGTGAAGGATCTCGGCATCCACGATCTGCGCCAACTCATCGGCAACGTAAATCAGGAGGCCATCCTCTTCAACGACTCCTTCCGCAATAATATCTCCTTCGGTGTAGATAATGCGACTGACGACGAGATAGAGGAAGCCGCCCGCATTGCCAATGCCTACGACTTCATCATGGCCTCTGAGGCAGAGTTCGATACAAATATCGGCGACAGGGGCGGCAGGCTCAGTGGCGGACAGCGTCAGCGTGTCTCCATCGCACGAGCCATCCTGAAGAATCCGCCTATCCTCATCCTCGACGAAGCCACATCGGCCCTCGACACAGAGAGCGAACGACTGGTACAGGACGCTCTCGAACGACTGATGAAGACCCGTACGACGGTAGCCATCGCCCACCGTCTGAGTACCATCAAGAATGCCGACGAGATCTGCGTGCTCCACGAGGGACGCATCGTGGAACGGGGCACCCATGAGGAACTGCTTGCTTTCGACGGTTATTACAAGAAACTCCATGAGATGCAGAGTTAAGTTTCTGGCAGCGACCTACCTGTGGACACTATTGGTGTTCATCGTCGCAAAGGTCTGTTTCATGCTCTTCTGTCAGGATGGGCATGATTTTTCCTTCGGCGATATATGGCAGGTCATCAGTCACGGTCTGAGCCTTGACCTATCCACAGCCCTCTACTTTCTCATCGTACCGTTCATAGTGGTGATGGTAAGTGTGTGGTGGAATGGCAAGATCCTTTCGAAGATTCTGCAAATCTATTTCCTCCTTATCGCCTTCGCCTTTGCCCTTGCCTTCGTGGCAGACACCAGCCTCTATTCCTTCTGGGGGTTCAAACTCGATGCCTCATGCTTGCAATATCTCGACACACCTACTGAGGCGATGGCCAGCGTAACTACTGCATATCTCGTGTGGCGAATAATTGCGATTTTGATTACCTCGCTGATTATCTCCATTGGCTACCTTTATATAGTCCGCACGCTACAGACAAAACAGGCGACTCATACTTTTGCCAAAGTTCGCGAGACGATCTTCTACCTGATCTGTATCCCACTTATCGTTATCGGCATCCGTGGGGGACTTGGCGAATCGACCACGAATATTGGACAGGTATATTTCTCGCAGAACCAGTTTTTGAACCATTCGGCCGTCAACCCCGTATTCAGTTTCCTTGCATCCTTCGAGAAGAGCGCCAGCAACAACACCATCTATAACTATATGGACGATCTGGTGTGTGAACAAATCATCAGCAGTCTTTACAACACGGAGAGCATCGACTGCGATACGCTATTGAACACCCAGACACCTAACATCATCCTCATACTCCTAGAAGGTTGTGGAGGCGAATTCACAGAGATTGGCGGCAGAAAGGACGTCACCCCCCACTTGAACCAACTGGCCAACGAAGGTGTCTATTTCACCAATTGTTATGGTAATTCCTGGCGCACGGATCGTGGTACCGTCTGTGCTTGGAGCGGATACCCGTCGTTCCCCTCGATGTCGGTAATGAAAATCCCCTCCAAGTCGCGCACGATGCCCAACATCGCCAAAACGCTCAAAGAAGAACGTGGTTACAATACATTCTATCTTTATGGTGGCGACATCAACTTCACCAATATGCGCAGTTATCTGATTGCAGGCGGTTTCGAACAGTTGATGTGGAAAGAGGACTACACCTCTCAAGAACAGAAAACGGCACAATGGGGCGTTTGCGATGAAATCACCTTCAAGAGTCTCTTTGACCTCAGTCAGCATCAGAAGTCGCCATTCCTCATCGGCTTCTCTACGCTGAGCAGTCATGCGCCCTGGGATGTTCCTATCAGGAAGTTCGACGACGAGATACTGAACGCTATGTATTATCTCGACCAATGTCTGGGTGACTTTATCGAGCGTTTCCGCCAAACGAAGGTATGGGACAACACACTCGTCATCCTGTTGCCCGATCATGGTATCCCCTATAAAGACATCGATGAGCGCCATCCCCTGATGAACCACATTCCGATGATTTGGGTGGGAGGTGCCGTCAAAGCGCCCCGTCGGATAGAACAAGTGTGTAACCAGACTGACCTCCCTGCCACGTTATTAGGACAGTTAGGCTTGAATCACGACGATTTCACCTTCAGTCGTGATGTCCTGAGCAAAAGTTATACCCAGCTGTTTGCCATTAACACTTATACAGAGGGATTCTCTGTTAACGATAGTGTCGGTTACGTGAACTACGACCTCATAGGCGACCGTATCTGCGTCCGCCAAGGTAAGCATATTGATGAACTGTTGCAGCGAGGCAGGGCCATCCTCCAGGCGGCATCAAAAGATCTCGACAAGCGATGAAACAGATGCTCAATAAGTCATATTCGTCAGTGGTAGCAACCGTGTGGAATCTGTTGCTCGTCTATCTTGTCTATCAGATAGCCCGCTGCGAGTATTATTTTGAGAATGCCAATTATCTGACTTATACGTCCGACGTCTTCAGGGGCGGTTTACTCTTCGACACCTCAGCTATCATCTATACCAATGCACTCTATATTGTGCTGATGTTGCTTCCTTTCCGGCAAAGCGGCTATCAACAGTTTTGCAAATGGCTATACCTCATTATTAATGGTGTCGCCCTTACCATCAACCTCGCCGACTCTGTATATTTCCAATACACCATGCGTCGCACGACAACGACCGTATTCGACGAATTCGCCAACGAAGGAAATCTTGGCAGCATCATCGGCACAGAATTTCTCAATCACTGGTATCTTGTGCTATTGTTCCTCATCGTGATGGGATTGCTCTGGAAACTTTACGCCACCCCAAGAGCCACGACCAACCTTCGATACTCGTATGTCGCAAATATCGCAGCATTGCTGATTGCCATTCCCTTGAGCATTGCAGGCATACGAGGCGGTTTTACCACAGCCGTGCGCCCCATCACTATATCGAACGCCAACCAATATGCACAGCGCCCCACAGATGCGGCACTGGTACTCAACACCCCGTTCTCCTTGATACGCACCATTGGGAAGAACGTTTTCACTGTGCCGCATTATTTCGAAAGCGAGACAGATCTGGAAGCAGTTTTCTCTCCTATGCATCAGGCTAAGGCCGATACACTTGTCAAAAAGAATGTTGTCATCCTCATCGTGGAAAGTTTCGGCAGGGAATATATCGGAACCTACACCCCCTTTACCGATTCACTCATAGAGAAGAGTACCACCTTCCGATACAGTTACTGCAACGGCAGGAAGAGCATCGACGGCATGCCCTCCATCCTCTCCAGTATCCCCATGTTCGTAGAACCATTCTTCCTCACCCCTGCCTCGATGAACGACTATACAGGGCTCGCAGGTATTCTGGCAGCAGAAGGATATGAAACAGCCTTCTTCCATGGGGCGCAGAACGGCTCAATGGGATTTCAAGCCTTTGCCCAGAAGACCGGTTTTCAGGAATACTACGGACGGACGGAATACGAAGCCGCACACGGTACTGCCGACTTCGACGGCACCTGGGCCATTTGGGACGAACCTTTCATGCAGTTCTATGCCGAAGAGATGACGAAGATGCAAGAGCCTTTCATGACGGCTCTCTTCACTGCCTCCAGTCATCACCCCTTTGTCATTCCAGAGAAATACACCAAAAACTTCCCTGAGGGTAGTCTGTCCATCCATAAATGCATCCGCTATACGGATATGGCTATCGGAAAGTTCTTTGAGACAGCACAGAAGCAACCTTGGTTCGCCAACACCATCTTCGTGATGACCAGCGATCATACCAATCAGAGCGACCATGCCGAATACCAGACGGACTTAGGCGGCTTCAGCGTTCCTATTATCATCTATGATCCTTCTGCTGAAGGGGGAGAGGTACAAGACAAGATAGCCCAACAGATTGATATTCTCCCCACAGTCCTAGGTCTTCTCGGATATCCCAAGAAATACCTAGCCTTCGGCATCGACGTTCTGAACACGCCTGCGGAAGACACATGGGCCGTCAACTATCTCAACGGCATCTATCAATATGTAAAATATGGCTACGTGCTTCAGTTCGACGGCATACAGACAAAGGGCATCTACAGCCTCGAAGACCGTCTAATGAAAAACAACTTGATAGGAAAAGTGGAAGTACAGCCGCAGATGGAACATGAACTGAAGGCCATCATTCAACAATACATGGAACGCATGAGCCAGAACCGCCTCATGCCGTAATCAGAACTTATACCAAGGCTTCTTAGGCGGTGCAGGTTTATTGTCCGGATGATCCTTGGCAATCACTTTCCCGTCTATCACCTCGAAACGCTCATTAAACTCCGCACGCGTACGCTTCCATCTGTCGTGACTCCAAAGCCAGAACTCAGGTGCACGCCTGATGCTCTTCTCCAACATCTCGAAATAGATATCCGTCAACTCATAATCCTTCATCTTCTGAGGCTCACGGGTGACAAGTTTAAACTCTGCCTCATAATAGCCCCGACGGACACGCTGAATATCAAGAAACATCACCGCATGATTCATCTTACGGACGATGCGCTCTGTGCCTGTCAGTACAGGTGTATCGTGATTGAGGAAATCCACCCAGTGATGGATATTCACCCAGTGAGGCTTTTGGTCAGAGATATACCCAATGATGATTGGCTGGTTCTCACGCTTGTGTTTCATCACCTCACGGAGCGTATCCTGCATGGCTATGCTGTGAGCGCCCATCCTTTTGCGTATCTTAAGGAAGAGTTTGTCGAAATCCTTGTTCTCTAAGGGGTGATATACTTGTCCACACCACGCATTTGGGTTTACCCACAACGGAATAGACGACACCCATTCCCAATTACAGTAATGTCCAAGATACAAAGCAATGGACTGCCCACTTCCCATTATTTCATCCACAAGTTCTGCATTTCTAAATACAATGCGCCTCTTCATTTCCTTCTGACTGATGGTCATCAGTTTGACTGTCTCCACCAGATAGTCACAGAAGAAATGATAGAAGCCGCGCTCTATCTGCCGCAATTTCTCTTCTGACATCTCAGGGAATGATTCCTTTAGATTCTTACGCACCACATCCTTACGATACCCCACCAGCCCGTAGAGCAGCCAGTACATCACGTCGGATATCACGTAGTGCACGCTCATCGGCAACAGAGAGAACACATACCAAACGGCCAGGATGATATAGTACAGTATCTTCATTGCATCTACCCTCGATAGTCCTTATATGGTTTCTCCAAATCCAGGTAATGGAAATTGTGTTGATGCTGATGATCTCCATCAGGAATCGTCATATAATCACCATACTTATTTGAGAGATAGGTGTCGTATTGTTCAACACCAAGGACTTTTATTCCCTCGAACTCGTATGGTATAGGCGTGCCAAGAACTGACTTTGGCATCACTCCCTTAGAGCCATCGTCATAGTCGGCCACAAGATCACATTCATCGAAGTTGTATGTTGTTAGGATCTTGCGTATCTTCGCCTGAACCCCGTGCAACGAATACAAACTACGACAGAGTAACGGAATCCAACTGCTGGGTCCATGTCCATGTCTATAGGGATCACGGAAAAGCAGATAGAGCACCCGTTTATAATACTCATACCTTCCGAAATGCCACTTCTGTGCCAACCATCCCTTCGGCGCCCCGTCAATAGGAAACACGTCGAGGTAGATACCGCCAAGATATTTCAGGTGCATACGTTCTATGAGTGTTGTGCTGCCATCCTGAATCTTGGCAAAAGGCAGAGGATAGACATCATCGTTTTCTGCACATACCATCTCAAAAGGCTCTGGCAACCACTCACGACAATGCGCAATCAACTTGTCATAATCCGGACGAGGCATGGCGATGTCCAAGTCATCATCCCAAGGTATAAATCCTTTGTGACGCACGGCTCCAATCATCGTTCCCGCCCAGATATAATAACGAATTCCATACTCCCGACAAGTATTGTCAAGAGCCTCAAGAATGGGCAGAATTCTCAGTTGAAGTGGACGTATATCGTATGTTGGCATTCCTTTTTTGCTGCAAAGATAGCAAAAATAAAATAAATTATGTAACTTTGCAGCCATAAATATACAAAGAAGATGAATAAAAGGAAGATTTACTACCTGTTGCACAATGGAAAGAACAGTAATTTGAAGTTCTTTATCAAAGGTTATCTTCGTGAATATACGCCAAAGATATTCTCACAGATAAGGCTGGAAAGTGAGTTGCGTAAGATAGAAAAGCGTCCAGACAGAGACTATATCCATCAGCGTGCAGACTACTATTGTAAACTGACAAAAGACTTCGTATATGATAAGGCCGCTTGGGAAGAGAAGGCTGTAGAGATTGGGCAGCAACCCATGACGCCACAAAAGGTGTATTATTTCGACGCCATGGAAATAGCCCGTTACTTTGACCAGCGTTTGAAGTGGATACTAAAGTCGGGCGACATCACCAACCTGTTCCCCGTACCATACGTCGTCAAAAGCCGTCCCCTCGGCGACAATAACCAGTGCTCCACCATATTGAAATTGGAGAAGGTACGTCATTTCCTTTTCGTAGATGACAAGAAGCCCTGGCGAGAAAAGAAGAATATGACCATCTTCCGAGGCGACTTAGGACCACGTAAGGAAAATCGTGACATCTTTATGGCAAAGTTTGCCGACGGGCAGAGTCCTCTGGTGGATGCAGCATCGACCAACCGTCCTGAGGCTCATCCAGAATGGCAGAAAGGGAAGATGACCATCGGCGAGCACCTCGACTATAAGTTTATCATGTCGCTGGAGGGTAACGACGTTGCCTCTAATTTAAAGTGGGTAATGTCGTCGAACTGTATCGCAGTCAGTCCTCGTCACACCTGCGAGACATGGTTCATGGAGGGCACACTCAAACCGAATTATCACTATATTGAGGTAAAAGACGATTTCTCCGATCTCGAAGAACGCTTGCAGTATTACATAGACCATCCAGAAGAGGCGGAGGCCATCATCCAGCATGCGCATGAATATGTCGATCAGTTCAGGGATGAAGAACGGGAAAGACTCATATCACTCTTGGTATTGAAGAAGTATTTCGAGATAACCAACGGCCGATATAAGAAAGTATGATTTTCGCACGCGATAAAAGTCAGATGTGCAACAACCTGTTGCAGTATGCTCATGTCTATGCCTGGGGCAGGGAGCACGGGCGGAAAGTCATCTCCATGCGCTTCAGTTACAAGTATCAGTTTTTTCACATCTGCCACACCAACCTGACAGGGTTCGGATGGTATCTCTTTGCCAAATATATGGCGGCACTGAAACTTCTTCCCACGGCCAGTTTCAAGCATAGTGACTGCAACCGCGAGGCACTGGAACAGAAGATGCTACGCCACAAGCATATCGTGGTGAGCGGATGGAACGTCAGATTCTATGACCTTTTCATCAAATACCGCTCTGAGATCTGTGACTTGTTCCAGATAGAGCCGAAATATACAGAACCAGTGCGACAGCAGATGAAGGATCATCAGGGCATCCGTCTGGGGGTGCATATCCGTCGAGGTGACTATGCCAAATGGAACGACGGCATCTATTGTTATGACGACGAGACCTACGGCCGTCATATCAACCGCTTTGCCGCTATGCACGAGGGCGAGGAAATACACGTCTATCTATCGACGAACGACCCTGAGGTCACTGAGGCCCATTATCAGCAACTCTGTCCGCATGTCCACGTCCACCATCTTCAAGGCTCAGCACCTGAGGATTTGTTCATGCTCTCGGAATGTGACTATCTGATCGGGCCGCCCAGCACGTTCTCGCTGGTAGCCGCTATGTATAGAGACATTCCTTTATACCGCATGGATACCCCCAATGCCGAATCAATGACGCCAGATGCCTTCAAACGCTTTGACTACTGGTTCAGAAGGATCATTTAATGTTTCACTTTATAACCTGTCAGTTGGAGGATTAAATCCGGTAGATGTTCCACATAATAGGGCTTTGCGGCCATTTCTTCCAATTGTTGCACAACAAGCGGGTTGGCATCGCGATAGCGCGCTGTAGTATATACGACAAACGGAATCTTCAAACCTGCCTGATGGGATGCAGGATTGTTGTCGTTGGAATGGGAGCAATAGTCATCGGCCGACTCATAGAAATCCATCGCATGATCTGAGAAATAAAGGGCTACGGCCTTCATCCCTTCCAAAGAAGAGAACAGGCTGTCAACCACATAATCGTTGTATAAGGTGGCATTGTCGTAAGTGGCATAATCCCGTCGCTGATGCGACGGACGGTTGGCGTATTGAGATTCTGTAAAGTGATTGAATGTCGGAGGGTAGCGCTGTTCAAAATCGACATGCTGCCCCATCAGATGAACGAATAACGCCATTCTGACGGCGGACGGGACGTATGAAGCGATGCACGGAAGAAGAATGCCATCGGGCTTGGCGCCCTGTTCACCTTCCTCCGGTGTAGTGGTGTAATGGACGGAATCGCACAGAGCCGCAAAGGCTGCAGAGACGTTGTCGTACCATCCGGAAGCGGCCTGATTAGAAAACCATGCCGTATGATAGCCGGAAGCAGCGAGGGCTTCAGGTAATGTGAGACATTGAAACCAGTCCTTATCTGTGGTCTCGTGACTGAATGTAGTCATAAAATATTTGAACGACTCGGCCGTATGCGTAGCAGGGGCAACAGGATTGCTGAAGACGATTAGGTTGCCACTATCGCGCTGTTGCTGCAGACGCTGATTGGTGATTTTGTCGTAGCCATAGAGCGAACTGTGACTCCTTGAAAAACTCTCGCCAATGATGATCATCACCACATCGGGATGACTCTCACTGGTAGCGATCATCTCCGGATGCTGCAGATAGTCGGCCAGGTTCTTCTGTTCCGTTCGCATAATGCCTTCTATCCTTCCTGGCAGGGTGTAAAAAGAATAGCCCAATCCGCAACAGCAGAGTAAGGTGAAGAAGCCCAACCATTTCATGGTCTTCTTCGTGAGTGGGAACCGACGACGAGAAAGCCACAGAAAAACGACAAAGGCCAGCAGTACCGCCATTGTAAAAAACACGATGGTCAAGGGAGTGATATAGGCATGAAAGAATTCTGTGGCCTCCGCATTGTTGGTACCGGTCACCAGGGCTATCATGCCCTTATCCACAGGCGTCCCGAAACGATACCAGCAGAAGGCGAGTAGGCATGTATAGAGAGAGATGATGAAGCCGAACACGGGCTGAAGCACTTTTCTCAGATGTATCAATGATGAGAGATAGAGAACCACCCAGAAGGCCAGAGCCATCATATAGTTCGCACCAAGAATCAGCAGACTCTTCAGGGGATTACCGTCTATCAGCAGATAGAACAATACATCGACAATGGCCATAAAAAGTGCTGCCGACAGCACGAAAGCAACATCACTACCCTTTATCCTCTCCATAACGACAACGTCATTTTGCACCATGTCAAAGTGAAAAGATAGATATCGATGTAAAGCGTATTATTCAGGAATTCGTGCACCGATACTGGCACGAAGGCATCGACAGGCACAATGCCAAAGAAGACAAACAAAGCCCAGAACAGCACCTTGTCGAAAAGTGTATGTTCTGCCTGAAGCCAATACCATAGCATATAGCCTGCAAGTGCTATCAGATAAGTATGGGTCTCCGATGAATCGCCAAAAACAATGATCCAACCCATCAGGACGCCTAAGGTTGTGGCACGGAACTTAAAGTCCGGCCATCGACGGTACTGCCAGAAGAATACTGCCACGACCACGCCAATGGTAATCAGTTGCACGATGCGATAGTGATCCAGCACATAGCGTAACGGATAAGCATAAAGCAACGAGGTGTAATAGGTATCGCTCTGATGAGTGGTGAGCATGTTCCACCAGTTCTCATAACAGGGCAATAGCCCGTCGAACCCAGTCTTCAGTGCCGGCAGTATCAGCAGAAACACGCCCAAAAACGCTGCATAGCAAAGATTCCTGATTGGACGCTGATAACAGAACAAAAGCAGCAACTCCACGACACCATAAACTTTGGTCGTTGTTGAGATCATAATGAGCAGCACTGCCCAAAAGACCTTTCCCCGTTCCAACAGCGTAAAGGCGAAGAGGAAGCAATAGGCCACCACGATATTGAACTGGAACGAGAACACACTCTGTTCGAGTATCAGGAGCAGAAAGAGGAATATCTTCAGTTTATAGGCCTCATACTGCTTAGGCAGGGTAAATACCGACAAGGCAAATAGCGAATAATTGCCGAGGTTCCACACAAAGGAGCCCAACCATTTAGGGAGAAAGGCTATCGGAGCATATAGAACAGAAAAGACCGGCGTATAGAGGAAAAAACGTCCATGTTCATCGACAAAACGCTGTGTATAGGGATTGATGCCATTCCAGAAATCCAATGTAGAGTCTGCATAAACCAGATAGTTCATGTATCTCTGACGGAGCGTCTCAAGCAAAGTCGCAATTACTGCCACCACCAGTCCTAACAGAAAGACAGACATCTTGGGGTTCTTCCGAACACAGGTGGGCAGATGTTTCATTTCTGTTTGCCGTTATATGAATTGATGAAGTAGCCCGGGCGACCCTTGACCTCGTTGAAGATCCTGCCGATATATTCGCCCAGGATGCCAAGACTCAGCAATTGGACGCCTCCAAGGAACAATACTGTCACCATGATGGTAGGATAACCCTGTACCGGATCGCCATAGAGGTTGGTAACGATGATAATATAGATCAGATATAGGAACGCCACCAGCGATACGATCAGTCCCAAGACAGATGCCAGCCGCAGCGGGGCGATGGTGTAAGACATGATGCCGTTGAGTGCCAGATTGAGAAGCGACAACATACTCCACTTGCTGCTACCCTCCTGACGCTCCTGTTGCTGATAATAGATACCTTTCTTATGGAATCCTATCCAAGAATACATACCCTTGGTGTTGCGCTCACTCTCACGCATCTGCCGCAGGGCTTCCACACAGGAACGGTCTAACAAGCGGAAATCACCTGTATCCTTCTGGATAGGCACACGGGTCAACGACTGCAACAACTTATAATACCAATGTGAGGACTTACGCTTCAGCCACGACTCTTTGCTTCCCTGGCGCTGGGCAAAGACATCATCATAGCCCTCCTCCCAATATCTGAGCATCTCGGGAATGACACTCACTGGGTGCTGCATGTCGGCATCCATGATGATCAAGGCATCGCCCGTGGCATAGTCGAAGCCTGCCATCATCGCCACCTCCTTGCCGTAGTTACGTGAGAGGTCGAGATAGTTGTAGCGGGGGTCCGACTCATGCAGACGGATCATCTGCTGCAGAGTATGGTCTGTACTTCCGTCATTGACCATCAGGAACTCCCAGTCGTAATCGGGGTTATCCTCAATCACCCGACTCATACACTGAGAGATAAGCGTGAACGATGCTTCCTCGTTATAGGCTGGCAGAAGGATAGTGACTTTCTTTTTCATCGGCTATTGACAAATTCGTTGAAGGTGAGAAATGCGTACTGCTCCCGTTTGAGCATCTTGATCAGACGATCCAGGCGCTGCATCATCTGGCGACCACTGTGATTCCTAATGATAAAGGGTATGCGAAACTCTGGATGCTCCTTCAGGTCGAAGAACTCCCAAGGATGGAAATAAGTGACGAAGTAGCCATCGTGCTTCAGGGTGCGACGCACCAACCAATGATACAGACCCTCTGGCAGATTGTGAAGTGCGAGCCAGAAGAGAGGGAACCGTATCCAAGGGGTAACAGACGATGGAATCTGCATGACATCATCCTTCATAAACCAAGTGCGAGGAGCCGTCAGATGCATATAGCGACCAGGAATAAAAGCCGGGTTCAACGAAGAGTTATAACGATAGCCCGCCTTCCGTATCTCCTCATCGCTGACAGCAAACATACGGGGTTGGCGATAGCCATAGACAGTGGTACCCGTCACGCGCTCCACGATCTGCTTCGATACAGCAAAATCGGAGGCTTTGGGTTGCCAGTGGTCAACACCATGACACGCCACCTCGTGCCCCTCTTGCATAATACGCTGCAACACCTCGGGTGCCTGCTCCGCAAAGTTGCCTGTACAGAAGAAAGTAGCCTTTACACCATTCTGTTTCAATATGTCGAGGATGCGGTTGGTTCCTTCGATACTCACCTTCATACCCTCCTCCAAAGAGATATTGACCCCATGTTCACGAGGCACATCAAACTCTTCGGTATCGAAACTCAACAGTATCATATCAGATTCTGAGGCATTGCCGCCGTTGCATTCCGGAAGTCCTCAGGCGTATCCAGTTCGTAAGAGAAGAGGTCGGTGGTATCCACCACCTTGAAAGTGTGACCCTGCGGAATCAGCCGCTCGAAGGCCCGTTCATAGAAGATGTCGATCAGCCCCTCGTCGAGAATCATCTGGCGCAGTTCCTGATAGATGGCCTCCGTATAGGCGGATGTCATTTTCTCGATACCCACCGACTCGCCGATAGCCGAAATCACACTGCATGTCTTGCTGATCTCCGTGATATTGCCATCAGCATCCACCACGATTTTCATCTCCTCCTCGCCCAGTTCGTGACGTTGCATGGCAAGGGCGGAACAATCCTGTCGAGCCACACGGCGCACCGCCTCAGGGTCACAGAGAATGTCGCTGTCCATCAATAGCACCTCCTCGCCATGCAGTTCCTGCATCGCTAGCCAAAGGGAGAAGATATTGTTATTATGCTCGTAATCGACGTTGTCGATAAAGTGAATAGAATACTGAGGGAAATGAACTGTGAGAAAATCGCGAATCATCGAGGCACGATAACCAGTGACCACAAGGAACTTACTGATGCCGGCAGAAGCCATAGCCTCCACTGTGCGTTGAAGCAGGGTCTTACCCCCCACCTCAAGCAGGCACTTCGGCTTCATGTCCGTCAGCGGCCTCAGTCGCTTCGCCATCCCCGCGGCTAATATCACTCCTATCATCCCAACACCTTCAAGATGGTATCCACAACCGTCTGGGTCTGCTCCTTACGTCCAAGCGTGATACGCAGACAAGACTCCAGACCTTTGTCGCTCATGAACTTGATCTTATAGTTCTCGTCAGCCAAAGCCTTCTGAAGTGCCTCCTTAATCTCCAGAGGATACTTAATCAGGATGAAGTTGGCCACCGACTTATACACCTTAAAGCCCGGCTTGTCACCTAAGGCCTTCTTGTAGAGTTGACGTCCCCACTCCATATCGTCTGCCACACGGCGATAGTGCTCATCGCTCTCAAGGGCAGCCAGCGCCACAGCCTCAGAGAAGCGGTTGTAGCCTAAGTACTTGTTGATATAACTGATGAAATGCGTGTGTCCCTGACCAATGAATCCGAAGCCGCAACGCAGACCGGGCAGTCCATAGAACTTAGAGAGCGTACGGGAGATAATCAGGTTACGATACTTGTTCACCAACGGCGCAATATAGTCCGTATCGCTGGTGATGAAACTGGCATAAGCCTCATCGATGAGCACCATCGTATCCTCCGGGATATGCTCCATGATACGACCGATTTCCTCACTCGTCAGACTGTTGCCCGTAGGATTATTCGGCGATGCCAGCAACAACATCCTCGGATGGATGCGGTTGGTATATTCTATCACCTCATCCACATCGTAGGCGAAGGTATCATCCTGCTCGTGCAGGGGGTACATCTCAAAGGTGCCGTAGCACTCACTGGCCACCTTGTTGTAATACCACCATGAGAACTCCGGAATCAGGATCTTCTTGTTGTCACCCTTCATCAGATAGTAATGGATGGCATTCTTCAGGATATCCTCACCACCGTAAGCCAGGAGCACCTGCTCCTCAGGCACGCCGTAAATCTCACTAAGCCGTACTGAAATCACACTCTTCTTACCCTGATCGTAGATACGGGTATAGAAGCACAATGTCTTCGGATCGAAATTCTTGATGGCTTCCACCACCTTGTCACTCGGTTCGAAATTAAACTCGTTTCTATCGAGAAAATTCATCTTCTGTTCCATATTATTTATGCTATTTGGGTGCAAAGGTACAAATAAATTGAGAATTAAGAATTAAGAATTAAGAAATATTTGTATCTTTGCAGCATAAATTGACACAGATGGTGAAAAAAGAGACACTTGGCGAACTGATTCGCTTCGGTATTGTAGGCACCACGGCGGCTGCCATACACTATGGCGTCTACTGGGTGCTGCAGCATTGGATCAACGTCAATGTAGCCTACACAATCGGCTATATCGTCAGTTTTCTCGTCAACTATTACCTCTCCGCCCACTTCACCTTCAAGGAGAAAACGTCTGCCAAGAACGGCCTCGGGTTCGGAGGTGCCCATCTCACCAACTACCTGCTGCACATAGTGCTCTTCAACTTCTTCCTGTGGATCGGCCTCAGTCGCGAACTGGCCCCCATCGCCGTACTCGCCATCGCCGTACCCACCAACTTCGTACTCGTCAGATTCGTCTTCAAACACTTCAAGAGCAAATGAACCACCCACTCATCATAGGCTATGACGCCAAGCGCATTGTCCGCAACGGAACGGGACTTGGCAGTTACGGACGAACACTCGTCAACGATATCGCTGCCGACGATTCCCTACAACTGCGTCTGTACGCCCCCGATGAAGGGCGCGATGACCTGCGCAATCAGATACTTAGTCGTCAGAACATCAGTTTCTGCTACCCCGCCCACTCCATCATGCCCTTCCACAAGGCCACATGGCGCACAAAGGGCATCGTGCAAGATCTGCGTCATGACGAGGTACAACTGTTCCACGGACTCTCAGGGGAACTGCCCCTCGGCATCCGCAAGAACGGCATCAAGAGCATCGTCACCATCCACGACCTCATCTTCCTGCGCCATCCGGAGTTCTACAACTGGATCGACACGAAAATTTACGCCTGGAAGTTCCGCCAGACCATCCGCGAGGCCGACCACATCATTGCCGTCAGCGAATGTACCAAGCGTGACATCATCGCCCTCGGACAGGTCGATGAGCGCCGCATCTCCGTCATCTACCAGTCCTGTGCCCCGCGATTTTCCGTTTCCCCCTCGCAGCGCGAGGAGGAAAAGCCTTCCCGTTATATCCTCAGCGTGGGCAGCATCGAGGCCCGGAAGAATATCCTGCTGGCAGTGAAGGCCCTGCCCTATCTGCCCGAAGACATCTGCCTCGTCATCGTTGGACGCCATACCAAATATACCGACGAGGTCACGGCCTATGCCAAGGCGAACGGTCTGGACCACCGTGTACGCATCCTCCATGGCGTAAGCGACGAAGAACTGCCTGCCCTTTATGCTGGCGCCGAGGCTTTCGTCTATCCCTCCTTCTATGAAGGCTTCGGCATTCCCATCATCGAAGCCATCAGTTGCGGTCTGCCCGTAGTGGCCTGTACCGGCTCCTGTCTCGAAGAAGCAGGAGGTCCCGACTCGCTCTATGTCGCCCCCGACGATGCCGAAGGGATGGCAAACGCCATCCGCCAAAGCCTGCGCGGAGCCGAGGGCCGCGAACAGCGCATCCTCCGCAGCCGCGAATACATCCGCCGCTTCGAGGGCCGCGATGTCGCCTCTCAGGTCATCGACCTCTACCACAACCTCCTTTAGAATTTCCACCTTAGTTGCAGGTCAAGGTCGGTCTGCGACGAGGCGTTGATCTGCTGGTAACTGCTGCCGATGGTGGAGCGGTCAAAGTAATCCGTCACGCCGATCTTTGCCGTCAGCATCACCCGTTTGCCGATATTGGCCCTTGCCATCAGCCAGTAACGGATGCCCTCACCATAGAATTGCGCAACGGAATAGGTATAGAGCGGCCCCAGTTCGTAGAGATACACCCGACTGTCGTAACTATCGGTATGAAACCAGCCCACTCCACCATTCAGCCGCAGCCAACGGTGCGTCAGACCCAGAGTCTCACTTACCATCAGTCCCCGCTCATTCCCATTGAAGGAGATAAAGCCGAAATCGACCTGCGTCCTGCTGCTCCATCCCTGACTATACTCCGCACTGATCCGTCCCCGATGCTCCGTTCTCGTAACGAGTGCCGCCTTGTCATCATCATCCCGCTGCCGGATGCGGAGCCGATAGCGTCCTCCCAACGTCCAATGCTTTTTACTGTACGTCACTTGCAGCAATTGGTCCCACGAATGGGAAGCCTGCGAAATCTGATACTTCGCCCAGGGGAAGTAAGCATAGTCGGTATAAGCCATCAATTTCCACGACGGCGAGGGTTGCCATGTGGCACCCAGATAGATGCCATTCTCATTTTGCACACTCCCGCCATCGCTAAAACTATTGGCATAGAGTGAGGTATAACGGTAGGAATAGGAACGATAGAGCGCCATTAGACTCCACTCACCGCCCAGTTGCAGACTCACGCTGTTGATGGTAGCCAGCGCCCCGTCACGATTGAGGGCTGTCTCGCCGTTTATTGAGAAACGATGATGCACATAGCCATAGTCGGCACTCACGTTCAGGAAGTCATAGCCCTGGGCATAATATTGCCAGTAGAGGGCAGAAATATTGGGCTTCAGTTCACGGTTCAGATGCGTACCCACCACATTCACACCCGCATGATAGCCATTGGCCTGATAACGCACATTCCCGCCGAAGGTCGTATTCTTCAGGTTGTTTTTCTTTTCCAACTCCGTCGCCGTACGATGATAGCCGGAGGTGACGATGGTAGCCGCCGAGCCGTCCTGATTCAGTGTCGCATCCATCGCTCGATAGGAAATAAACCCTGTTGCCGTCAGTCCCCGAGCGATAGTCACCGTAGCCGCCGCCCCCTGCAGATAGCCGTCCGACGAACGGGAGGAATGGGCACGGAGAGTACTCGTCGCGCGCCCCATGTTTTGCAACATCGCCACCTTGCCAAGACCGAAACTGTTGTTCAGGATCAGTCCCATCCCCATCGACACACGGTAATTGCCCAGCACCAACGTCTCCAACCGTCGCCACTGGTTCAGTTGCAGAAAGACCGAATAATAGTCGTAGCCAGACTGGTTCTTTCCCGCGAAGAACGGCTCTCCGGCATCCTGCGATCCCACGATGCCGGCCTTCAACCGGTCACCGTACGTCAGTTGATATCTCACCCAGTGACGATACGGATAGCCGTAATAAGCCGCCGTGTCGCCTCTCCTTTCATAGAACGGCACCCGTCCCGTCACCATCAGTTCGTTCAATACCCTCGCCCTTTGTTTTGTGTCCTCCGACTCACCCACATATATAAAATAGGTAAGCAGCCTCCGCCGGCTATCATCCAGCGAACGAACCATCCTCAACTCCGCCAACGACTTCATCGGCCCGTAACGGTAGAGATATTCCACGATCTCCTCCACCTGCTGCGCCGAGAGAAAAGGCAACTGCTCCAACTGTTCCCGCGTCGTCTGGTTGATATCCATCGGATGCTGCCTCAGTTCGCAGAGCAGGTCGTAGGTCTCCTCCCAAGCCGCACTGCCCACGTCCTCTGCCGTCATCACCTCGTTCAGATACCTCTCCCACTCATGTCCGGACTGCGCCAGCACACTCCACGACATCCACACGAACAATAACATGACTTGTGTTCTCATAACCCTAAATTTAAGTATTACCATTAAAATCTCTGCAAAGATACAAACTAATTTGGAATTAAGAGTTAAGAATTAAGAAAAAATGTATTGCAGCAGCAAATTTTTCACTTTTCACTCTTCACTTTTCACTTCTTTTCCGTACTTTTGCACCCGTAATGACAATGTCAAGCCCATATCTCCGAGTGATTGTGATACTTATCACTTATCACTTATCACTTATCACTTCATTCGCTCAAGAAGAGCGAATGACCGCCGAGCAGGTGCTGGCGGAGATGGACTCGCCCTCGTTCGTACCGACGGTCAAGGTGGGCAAGGTGCTCCACGAAGGCGACAGCATCCAGTATATGGAGATGAACAATGTCTATGTCTATCCCCAACTCACTTTCAAGAACAAGAAACAGGCGCAGGCTTACATGCGGCTCGTCACCAACGTGAAGAAAGTGCTCCCCATAGCGAAGGAAGCCAAACAGTTGCTCTACGAGACCACCGAGGTGCTGGAGACCATCCCCACCAAGGAAGCCAAGGAGGCGCACATGAAGAAAGTGGAAAGTGAGATCTTCAAGACCTACAAGCCCAGAATGAAGAAACTCACCTATTCGCAGGGCAAACTACTCATCAAACTCATCGACCGTGAATGCCACTCCTCCTCCTACGAGATGATCCAGGCCTTCATGGGTCCCTTCCGTGCCGGCTTCTGGCAGGTCTTCGCCTGGTCGTTCGGTGCCAGCCTGAAGAAAGGCTACGATGCCGAGGGCGTCGATCGCCTCACCGAGCGCGTCGTCCTCATGGTCGAGTCCGGCCAGATCTAAGATTGTTTACCAGTCGTCATCCTCAGTGCCGGTGATACCGTGCTTGAGCGCCTCATCCACCTTGTCGATGATGGCGTTCGAGTAGGCATGCGTCATCAC